>DASZFN010000855.1:0-10973 GCA_035939715.1 Gemmataceae bacterium
GGCGCCTACCCGCCGCCGTGGACGCGCTAAAGAGAATTGCGAGCATCTACGAATAATGAGCCCGACTGGCGACACTGCCGTTCTTACGCCTGACCGATGGAAAACGGAAAATGCGGATTCAGGCACCGACCGCAGGGCCGACGTCGAGGCCAAGCAGCGGCGCATCGCGGCCTTGCTCCAGGAAGCCGGTTGTGAAGGCCTTCTGGTCGTTGAGCCGGAGAACTTTGCCTGGCTGACGAGCGGCGGCGCCGCGCGCGGCGTTCCGGATGCCTCGGAACTGCCCGCCCTCTACTTCACGGCCGATCAGCGCTGGGTCATCGCCAGCAATGTCGATGCGCAGCGTCTCTTCGACGAGGAGCTGAACGGCCTCGGCTTTCAGCTCAAGGAATGGCCTTGGCACTGGGGCCGCGAGCAGCTGGTGGCCGACCTGTGCCATAACCGCAAGATGATCAGCGACCGCCCCTTCAATAGCCACAAGGTGGTGGCCGACCAGCTCCGCGGCCTGCGCCGCCTCCTGACGCCCTACGAACAAGCCTGTTTTCAGGTCCTCGGGCCGCTGGTAAGTCACGCCCTGGAAGCAACCTGTCGCACGATGAACGCCGAGATCACCGAGCGCGAGGTCGCGGCCCAGCTCAGCCACCGTCTGTTGCATCGCGGCGCCCAGCCTATCTGCATCGAAGTGGCTGCGGACGGCCGCTCGCGGCGTTATCGGCAGTGCGGCTACACCTCGCTCCCGGTGCGCCGCTACTGTGTCATGACCTTGACCGCGCGCAAATACGGGCTGTACGCCACCTCCAGCCGCGCCGTCTGTTTCGGTGCGCCCGACCCGGCCTTCAAGAAGGAGCATGACGCCGCTTGCAAGATCAGCGCCACCTACATTGCCAGCACCTGGCCCGATGCCATGCCGCGGCAGATTCTCGCGGCCGGGCAGCATACCTATCGCCTGACCGGTTTTGAACACGAGTGGCGGCTTTGCCCGCAGGGACATATCACGGGACGCCTGCCGGTGGAAATGAACCTGCTGCCGAGCACCGAGCAATTATTCCAGGCCAACTGGGGAATCACCTGGCACGCCAGCGTCGGTGCCGCCTTCAGCACGGATACTTTCCTGATCAGCGAAGAAGGCCCGCGCCTGGTAACGCCGCCGGAAGCCTGGCCGCTCAAACGCATCAAGGTCCAGGGAGCAGAGTTCTTCCGGCCGGATCTGCTTCTACGCTAAAATGATGGCTCCAATGTCGTCAATGGCCGTTAGCCATTCGCTATAATTCCCCTGTTCACGCATCCGCCCTGGAGGACGGCCATGACCATTCGAACGTTCCAGCCCGGGGACGAGGAAGCGCAAGCGCGCATCTATAATGACGCCGCCGGTCAGCTCCCCAAGTTCAAACCCGCCAACACCGAGGAAGTGCGCCGCCGCTGCCGGGCCAAGGATTTCGATCCGCGCACGCGCTTCTACGCCCTGGCGGATGAGCAGCCGGTCGGCTACGCGACCTTTCATCCGAACGGGCGGGTCAATTATCCGTGGTGCGTGAAGGGCCATGAGGACAAAGCCGAGTCACTCTTTCAAGCCGTCCTGCAGGCCATGCAGCAGCGCAAGATGCCTCGGGCATTTACTGCTTACCGGGAAGACTGGCTGCCGCAACAGGAATTCTTCCTGGCGCACGGCTTTCGCAAGGTGCGCGACATGGTGAATTTCGTGCTGGACATGGCCGACATGCCGACGCCTGGTCTGCGCCGCAATCCCGGCATCACGCCTTTCCGGCGTGAAGACATCCCCGCCATGGCCAAGCTCATGCCCGAAGCGCTGCGCAGCACTTCCCCGGCGGAGCTGGAGAATTACTACGTGCGCAATCCTTACTTTCCTGCCGGAGATGTCTACACCGTCCGCGATCGCAGCGATGACACGCTTCAGGCGGTCGGCCTGGTCATCGCCAACGAGGAGTATGCCAATCCCAAGCAGGTGGATTCAGCCATGCCCTGTTTCCGCCTGGGCGCCTTCGGCACGGAAGGGATGCAAACCAAGCGCATTAACGGCCTGTTCAGCTTTATTTGTCGCGGCGGGGAGGTGAACCGGCTCGGGCTGGAGCTGTTAGGGCACGCTGTCTTTCGGCTGCGCAGCACGGAGGTCGAAACCTTCGCGGCGCAGGCCCCCTCCGACGCGCCGCAGCTGATGCGCTTCTACCAGCATCACTTCCGCAAGCAGGGCAGCTTTCCCATCTTCGAGCGAGCCCTATAAAATGTTTTGACCGGGCCCTTGGTCTCCAGGCAGGGCCGCCCCACGTATCAAGGACTTGCTTATGCCTTTTTCTGCCGCCATCTCGACCGCGGGTGACAGCACGCGTGCCGTTGACGAGGTCTGCACCCACGCGCTTGCGGAGTTACAGGGCACGCCGGACCTGGCCCTGGTTTTCTTCTCGGCCCACCACGCCGACGAAGCCGATGCGATTGCCCAGGCCCTGCAGCAGCGTCTGTCGCCGCGCTGCCTGATGGGTTGCAGCGGTGAGGCCATCGTCGGCAACGATCGGGAGATCGAGCACAATCCGGCCATGAGCTTGTGGCTGGCCCGCTGGTCGCAACCGGTTGACATGGAGCCCTTTCACCTGATCCTGGAGCAGACTTCGGACGGCGTAAGCATTCTCGGCTGGCCTGACGGCCTGATGACGGCCAATCCCGACAACGCTGCCATCCTGCTCCTGGCGGACCCGTTCACCTTTCCGATTGACGTCTTCCTGGAGCAGATGAATGAAGATCATCCAAAACTGCGCGTCATGGGCGGCATGGCGAGCGGCGGCCACGGACCGGGCGAAAGCCGGCTGCTCCAGAAAGACCGGTCGCCGATCGAAGGAGCCGTGGGGGTTTTGCTGCAAGGTCCGCTGCAGATGCGCAGCATCGTCTCGCAAGGTTGCCGGCCGATTGGTCAGCACATGGTCATTACCAAGGGCCGGGAGAACATCATCGAGGAGCTGGGCGGCCAGCCGCCGTTGGTCCGGCTGCAGCAGCTCTGGAAAGAACTGAGCCCGCGCGACCAGCAGCTCTTTCAACAAGGCCTGCACATCGGCAGGGTCATTAATGAGTACAAGGGAGAATTTCAGCGCGGCGATTTTCTCGTCCGCAACGTCCTGGGCCTGGATCGCGAGACTGGGGCGCTGGCCATCACCGACCGTGTGCGCGTGGGCCAGACCATCCAGTTCCATGTCCGGGACGCCGAGACCGCCGACGAGGATTTGCGTGCTCTCTTGCAAATCGATCGGGAGGCCAACAAAGCTCGGCCGGGCGGCGCCCTGGTTTTCACCTGCAATGGCCGCGGCACCCGGCTGTTCGGCGCGCCCCATCACGACGCCCGCGCCGTCCGCCAGGAAATGGGCGTTCTCCCTCTCGCGGGTTTCTTCGCCCAGGGCGAATTGGGACCTGTCGGCGGACAAAACTTCATTCACGGCTTCACGGCCAGCGTGGTGCTGTTCGAGTGAGCCTTAAGCAATTCCTCCAGCCTGTTCCCGGCCGCCCGGTACGACAGAATCTGAACGACTTTTTCGGCAAGTACAGCCCCCGCCTCGATGGGCGGCAGGCCGCCGTTATAAATGTTCGAGATGACCGTGTATTCAAAGCGAATGGTCGGATTGCCGCTGAATTCGGCCGCCAGGCGCTGCACGGCGGGATCGGCCAGGCGGTACACCAGGTAGGCGGACAGGCTGCACGCGGCCAGCGCGTCGCCGCCGGGCCTTTCGCCGATCAGGTATACGACCAATTCGGTCTGGAGAAGATCCGCGATCGGCTCGGCCAGCTTTACGCGCCCATAGCGCGCCAGGATCGGCTGCCCCATGCGCAGGCGGCGCGCCTGCAGGCCGTCCAATAAGACTGGCAAAAGATCCGGCAAGTTGTGATGGATCGCCTCGGCGCTCAGCCCGTCGGAGACCAGAATTTGCACCTGCGTTTGTTCTGGAGCCAGTAGCGCCGGGCCTTTGGGCGACAAGCGGCTTCCCAACTCCGGTGCATTGAGGTGAGCTTCCTTGTTGTGCGCCTGCGTCTCCACAACCCGGAAGCTCGTGATCGCCTGAAGTTCTTCCAACCGCAGCTCCGCCTGAATAGCTTGCCGGCCGACGGCTTGATGGAGTTTCACTTGTCGCGACACCTCATTGGCCGGCCTTGGTCCGGCTGTGGCGAAGCCGTAGACGGCGGGAGTGACGGCGACCAGCTCATCAAACTCCGCAGTCGAAGCACAAAACTGGTGGGGTTGCCCCCAGCGCGGGCCGCGCAGCACCTGGCCTTGCGGATCGCGCACAAAAATCTGCTTCTCGATCGCCCATTCAAGAAATTCCGGCGCCGGTCGGCGGCCGCAGATTTCCCGCAAGGTCTGATTGTCGTGGCCGCTGGTATCGAAATAGGCAAGCATGCGGTCCGTATTCAAGGCCACGTCCATGTAGTAATTGGCCCCAGCCGCGGTCAGCAGCTCGGTGGCCATCTGCTGGCCTTCCAACGTGATGTGGGAATGCAGGGTATAGCAAGGGGCCATGCCCATCGGCAGGCCGAGCAGTTTGCCCATGAACTGATCCTGCAGATTGGCAAGGACCATCTCAAAGCTATCGCGATGTGTCTCCGGGCCGATGAAGCCCGTCACATTGTTGACCATGAAGGGATCGTAGCGCCGCGCCAGGCCGTAGCAGAGCGCCTCGGTCGTGGTCATGTCGATGCCGTTGTGCTTGCCGTAGGTAAATTCGCTGCCTTGCCCGGTCTCGAAATACATGAATTGCTCGGCCCGGTCGCGCAACGGACCTTTTTCAGCCATCGTCCGGTAGCCGCGATCCAGCAGGTCCACGGAAATATCAAACTCGGACAGGTTGGTCTTCTCGGTGCCGGCCAGGCTCTGAAAGAGAATTTCCACCGGGGCGCCGCGCTCCAGGCACGCTAGCTGGGTCTTGATGTGGGCGAGCACGCAAATTTGCGTTGGCGCCCCGGTTGTCCGGCGGATCTCGTCGAGGCGCTCCAGGATGGCAGACACATTCTGCACCGAATCAATTGCCGGATTGACGCCAATGAGCGCATCTCCGGAACCCAGCGCCAGGCCCCAGTAACACAGCAGGGTAATGCCGCGCAGATCGTCGGACGGGTGATTCGGTTGTAAACGCGAGGACAATGTCCCCGGCGCTCCGAGCAGCGTGCGTGCCCGCGTCGGATGCGAGATTTTGCGCGCCACCAGAATCAATTCATGGACATCGCACAACTTGGCCAGCGCGGCGGCCATCACGCCGGTCAAGGCCCGCCCGATGCGCTGGACCTCAGCGCCCGGCGCGCGGAGCAAATGGTTTTTCAATTCTCCCAAGGTCATGGATGCAATGCTTGTAAAAGCATCCCGATCGACGTCGTAATTGACGCGCATCACGGCATCCACACGGCCTTCATCATCCGTCAACGGACGATCGTAGAGATGCTGCAGCGTTAGCTCGGAGAGCAGACAGCGCGCGGCCTCGCGCGCCACCTCATTGGCAGCGGCCAGGTTGGCGGTTCGATCCCCCGCCTTGCTGAAGTCGGCGGCGCCGAGAAGCTGTTTTAGGTTTTGGAAGCTGATCGTCTGATCGAAGAATCGACCCGAGTAGGCTTCGTCGCCTTTAGGATCCGGCACATGGATACTCGAAAGCGGGGTCAAGGCACACACGCGTTTCTCCGTCATGCCTGTATTCCGTGGAAGGAAACTGGAATCACATGATTGTGCAGCCTACCAAGATGGACATACTGTGCGTCGGGAATCTTGATTTCGTCGAGCACTGCAAACTTCAGCGGCAAGGCTCCCCATTTGCTAATGTACTGACCCAATGCTTTGCCGAGATTCTCCGACACGAGAAATACCAACGGCTGACTGGCGGGAAATCCGCGTGCCTCCAGTTCCCGCGCGATTCTCGTCCCCACTTCCCGCACGCAGGCCGAGCCGCGTTCGCTCAAGCGGATTTGCAAACATCCGCCGGTGGAACTTCTCTGAACCATGTCGAGCAAGTTCCGCAGGTGGCTCTCTGAAGTCTCCTGCGTAATCGTGCCGAGAACAGGCAGATTGCGGAGCGGTAACAGGCTTGCATCCGGAAGAAACAGCGTGCTGCCTGAAACCTGGGTGCTGTGCCGCAACAAGCCGTAAACGGTCGCCCGGCCTCCGCCGGCAGGACGATAGCGCCGAAAATCAGCCGACCAGGGCGAGGCGTCCAGCAACCGCGCTGCCAGGTCGATTCCCAAATCGCCAAAATAAGTAGTGGACTGCCGCGCTCCTCCCTGCACTGCCCCATAGACCAATTCTCCCACGCCGCCGGAGAGCGTTACCACAATCTGATCCGAGCTACCGGACAGGGGTTCCGGTCGAAAGGCGACCTGCTGGTGAAGCTGGGCCACCGGCTCCTCGAACACGCTGTGCCGGCCGGTCAGAGCCGCTTCCAACAGCATTACATAGAAGTCCAGCACGGCTTCCACTTCCTGCCGTGCTAGTTCCGCCCCCTCGTCCTTGCTGATGCCGAGATGCTGCAGCAGACGGCGGGCATAAGGCGAGAGTTCGACGATGCGATACGTGCCGGGGACAACCTTGATATGACGGGCGCCAAGGTACAGGCAGCCGGTGCTCAGGACTTCGCCGTTCCTGCCCAGCGCCAGGTTGGTCGTTCCGCCGCCGATATCAAGGTTGACAAACCAGGTCTCGGGATGCTCGCGCGACAGCCGCGCGCAGCTTCCCATGAAAGCCAGCCAGGATTCGAGACACGGGTCATCGGCACTGGCTATGAGAGCATCCGCGACGCGCTGCCGAATCAGGTTCACCAGGGCAGGCGCGTTGTCCTTTTGCGCGGCCAACCCCGTCAAAAGCGCGCCGCCCCCAAAGATCTCCTCGGCCCGAACCGCGCCTGCCGTCAGCCAGGCGTCCAGGTATTCCGAAAGCCGGGCCAGGTCCAGAGAATTGCCGGAGTACGGCGTGAACACGATCTCCGATCGGAAGCATTCGCGAAGATTGCCGGGTTCCGTTCGCCCGGTGGCCGCGTTAGGCAAGAGTTCGGCCGACGCGATGACGGCGCTGCTCGTGGTCGTGCCAAAATCCAGACCGATCAGCTTGACCGTATCCACGGATCGTCCTGTGAAGGGAATTAACCATTCTCTTTCTGCACAGCCACGCTTTCTTCTTCGTGTTGCCGAAGCATGACTTGCTGCGGCGGTCCCTGAAAGTGATGCCGCGCCCGGCTGTACCAGAAGACGGCAAGCAGCAACGCGCTGCTCAGGACAATCCACAGCGCCTTGTCGTTGGGCGGTTGCACGCCGATGACCAGCAAGCTGATGCCGCCCAGCAGGCAAACCCCGGCCAGCCAGCGATACCATCCGCCCAGCGACCACGGGCCCATCCGGGTCCACCAACGACCGTAGGCAAACAGGCCCAACATGATCGGCGCCAGGTAGGAGATGTAGAGAAAAATGACGCACACCGTCGTGATCGTGGAATAGACCGGTGTGAACACAGTGAAGCCCACGGCCAGCACCGCCACCAGCCAGATGGCCGATGCCGGAACGCGCTGAGAGACGTTTACCGCACGAAGTTGCCGGGAGAACGGCAGCCCGCCGTCGCGTGCAAAAGCATAGACCATGCGCGAGGCCGAAGTCACCGTGGCCAGGCCACAGAAATACTGGGCCAGGGCGATGCCCCCGCAAAGGCTGCCTGCCAACCAGGCCGGCAAGACCCCATTTGTGATCCACAAAAACGCGTTCTCGCCCTGGGCGGCCGCTTCGTCCATGTTAGGAATTGCCAGCACTACGGCGCACAGCATCAGCCAACCGAACAGCGCGGACACCCACACGGCGCGGATGATGCAGCGTGGCACGGCATGAGCTGCGCCCACGGTCTCCTCCGCCGTATGCGCTGAGGCGTCGAAGCCCGTGATGGTGTACGCCGGCAGCAACAAACCCAGGGCAAACAGCCAGCCCAGGCTGTGATTGCGCGGCCACACGTCGGCGCCGGCCGGGCCGCTGTAATTGGCAAAACGAATCAGCCGCGACCAATCGTACTGCGGCGCGTAGAGCAGCATGGCCAGCGTCAACGCGACCGCTACCACGAGAATCAAGTAACCGCTGAAATCGGTGAGCAGCGTCGTCGCCTTGATGCCGCGATGATTGAAGACCGCCTGCGAGAAGGTGATCGCCAGCACGCCGGCGATTTGTATCGTCATCCGCCTGGCCTCGGAAAGCTCAGCCGGATTGAAGCCCAGCCACGGACCAAGCGCTCCCTGCACGAATAGGTAAGTGCCGACGTTGATGGCGGCGAGCACCGTGATCAGTCCGGCCAGGTTGAACCAGGCCGTGGCCCAGCCCCAACCCCGGCCGCCCAGGATCGCCGCCCAATGATACAGACCGCCCGCCGTGGGGAAAGCCGACGCCAACTGTCCCATGGTGGCCGCAAACGCCAGGGCGAGCAAACTGGCCAACGGCCAACCCAGGCCGATGCTGGCCCCGCCCACGCTGCACAGCCCGAGATGAAAAGACGTCACGCCGCCGGCCAGAATGCAAATGATCGACAGGGAAATCGCATAATTGGAAAAGGCGCTCATCCGCCGCCACAGTTCCTGACGGTAGCCAAGCGCGTGCAAGGTTCGCACATCTTCTGTGACGCCACCTGACTCGCGCGCGGGTAAATCCATGAGCCGAAGAATCTCGCCAGCGATTAATTGGGTTTCGACAGCTTAGCGCAAATAAGGAGGGATGGCAACTGCCGATGCTTTCATGGACTTGGTTCCGTTACGGGCCTATGTTTGGTCCAACCCAGAGCGTGCAAGAGTAGACGAGGCGGACGGTTCATTGCTGGCGAGGTAACATAAAGAGGAAGGAACGTTATTGCTTCCAGAAGGAGAGTCTTGGATAGCAATCAGCCGCCCCTGAAAGCCGTTGCACGCGGGGGATCGCTCAAAGTCCGACCTGATGGGGTGATTGTCGACGGCCATCACCGTATCAAGATTCTTCGGGATCGTGGTTTCGATGTCGATTCTCTGCCGCGAGAGATCATTCCGAAGGACCGAATACCTGACGCACCCTAGGGACCGTGGTTTCCATTTAAGGAGGGTAGCTCCATGCGGACCGAGCTGTACTGGATAGAGGGACCGTGGCCTGGGCGTTTGGCAATCACGCCACGCCCGCGCGGCGGCGACTGGCTTGAAGACGAAATTTGCTCCTGGCGCCGATCCGGCGTCGATATCGTTCTCTCTCTCCTGACACCCGACGAAATTGCTGAGCTGAGCTTGGCCGAGGAAGAAAAACTGTGCCGGGCAAACAGCATCCAGTTCGTGCCTTTCCCAATCCTGGACCGAGGGATTCCGTCGTCGATGCAGGGCTTCTCGGAACTGGTGACGAAGCTCGCTGAACGACTCGCGGACGGCAAGAACATGGTTATTCATTGTCGCCAAGGCATTGGGCGAGCGGCCCTGGTCGCGATTTGTCTGCTTGTCATATCCGGCGTTGATTCGGCGGCCGCCATCCAACGGGTTGGTTTGGCACGCGGTTGTTCCGTTCCAGAAACACCCGACCAACAGCGGTGGATTGCCGACTTTGCCAGGTCATTGCTGACCAAGCTTTCGAAGTAGTCCAGTTCGTTACCGGAGAACTGGCCGAGCCCGGTGCTGCGCCGAGACTGCCGTGGAACGCCGATCTACTTTCGCTTCTTGGCGCGATTGCGCTTGCGCGATTTGGCAGCCATTTTGCGGCGGGCCTTCGCTTTATCCTTGGCTTGATGATCGCGCGGCGGCCGTCTTGGAAATGTCCTCTCTTCCGCGCCGCTGAACGATGGAGCGTTCACCTCTGGTGGCCAGGATCCGCCCGCAGCAACGCTTTACGAAAACCTGGCTCCAGTCCAGCTTTGGCTGCGGCTTGCTTGGGAAATGTTGTTGAGCCAGGTTCGATGCCAAAACTGTTCGCGCCCCAGGTGTGCCAGTCCTCTTGGCTCTGGTGGAAAAACAGCGGTTCCCCCGCAATGTGATAGACGATGTTGCCCTCCACTCGGAAACCCTTGCTCCCTTCGTCCAGGTAAAGGCCGTGGTTAGCCGAGCCCTGGGCATTGGGGCTGCGCTGCACGTCATGAATCAGGTTGCCGCGCAGGATCGTTCCCGGTTGCAGCCCCAGGGTATAGATCCCCGCCCCGTCGCCCATCAGCTTCATGACATGATGAACGTGGTTGTACTCGATGCGATTATTCCGGGCGCTGGTCGGATCGGCGTTCCAGGACCAACCCACGGAGATGCCCGTGTAAGGAAGGTCGTGTAGCAGGTTGTGCGCAACGGTGGTTCCAGCGGCGATGGAAACCCAGATGCCGACGCAACCGGGGTAGACCAGGCCTGCGTCATGGATGTAATTGTTGGCAATGACATGCCCGCTGCCGCCGACGCCGATCTTGATTCCACCGGCACCGAGGTCCGCCAGGCGATTGCCGGTGACCCGATGATTCTTGCTGCCTGGGCCGATTTCCAGGGCATATTTCCCCAGATGTTCGAAAGCGCAATCCTCAACAGAACAGGAAATGGCATAGCTAGCCTGGTAGGCGCCTGGGATCTGGGAGGCAGCCTGGACATTGGCGTAGCCGGTGGGCGGTAAAGACCAGTCGCTGTAGGAGAAAGTCAGGCCGCGCAGCCGTATGTTGCGAACGAAACTTCGGCCGTCCGCCGCTCCGCTCAGGCGGACTAACTCCTCCAGCAGCGGAGCGATCACTTCAACCTTGTTCATATCCTCGCCGGGCAGCGGCCAGTAGTACAGCACTCCGGTTTTGCGGTTGAGATACCATGTGCCTGGCCTATCCAGCCCGCCCATCGCATTCTCGACCCAATAGGGAGAGTCAGGAAAGTCGCTATACGGGCTCGGTTTCCCAGAAACGATAGCCGTGAGCGCGCCTTCATCCACCGATTTGAGCGGCAGCCGTGCGTCCGCCCATTTCTGGAGGACCACGAACTCAACATCCCCTTGTTCGGCCCAGGACTTGTGGATGT
>DASZFN010000856.1:0-2643 GCA_035939715.1 Gemmataceae bacterium
CGGGTCACACTCGCTGGAGGGACTTACCATCCACTTGTCGCTGTTGGGAGTCGACTTTCAAGTACACGATCCGCCAGAACTCCTCGACTACATCCGCCGCCTGGCGGTCCGCCTCGGGAAGGCGGCGGGGTAGCTCGTTCAGCGTCAGACGTGATTCCCAACGTGTAGCTTGCTTACCTTAGTAACTCGAAGGTTCGCACGCTCAGCGATATCCTAACCCTACCCATTCCCCGGGCTCCGCTTGCCAAGTTGTCTCTCGCGGAGATATCGACAAGCACGATGGAATGGAGTGGGAAAAAGGAAATGCCTACTAAACTCGGCCAATTCGAAATCCTAAGTGAACTGGCGAAATCGCCTACGGGCGTGGTGTACAAAGCCAACGACGCTGAAAGCGGGCAGACGGTTGCCCTGAAAGCCATCCAGTTGAGCGTGTTCGGCGAGCACGCGGCCGCGCTCACCCAGGCTCTGCTGGCCGAGGCCGAGAGCACCAAGGTTTTGAGCTGCTCCAACATCACCAACGTATTTGGCGCGGGTGAAATTGAAGGCCAGTTCTGCGCCGCCATGGAGTACATACAAGGCAACAGCATCGCCACGATGCTGGCACGCAAAGAAGGATTTTCGATCTGGGACCTGCTCGACATCGGCCGGCAGTTGTCCAGCGGCCTCGAACATGCCCGGTCGCACAACATTGTGCACTACAGCCTGGAGCCGTCCAAAATCATGTGCGGCTGGGACGGCACGGTCAAGATTCTCGGATACGGCGTTTCCAGTGTGGGCAACTTCGTGCAGCACGTCCCGGGAGCCGTGCCCTCGATTCTGTATTACATGTCGCCCGAGCAAGTGCGCGGCGAAGCTACCGATGCGCGTTCAAACCTGTTCAGCCTGGGCGCCATGCTCTATGAAATGGTGACCGAGCGTAAGGCATTTGATCGCGAAGACGCGGAATCCTTGCGGCAAAGCATTCTGGAGAGCACGCCCGTCCCGCCGCTGCATGTGAATGCCAAGGTGCATCCGCTTCTCAGCGATCTCATCGTGAAAGCGCTGGCCAAGGATCCTGCACAGCGTTATCAGCATGGCAGAGAACTGCTGGACGATCTCGAGAAATGCAAAGAGTCGAGGCCCGCGGCTAAAAAGCCGGAAGCGCCTAAGGGCCCCGCGGCTCCTAAGCCGACCGCAGTGCAGGCACGACCTGCGGCGCCGGCGGCGGCCAAGCCGGCTCCAAAGCCGCCCACGGCGCCGGTGGCACGGCCGTCGACTCCAGTGGCTCCTACACAACCAAAGTCCACGCTGGCTAAGCCAGCCGAGCAGAAGCTCGCGGCTCCGGCCGCGAGCGCTGTTGCCCGGCCTTCCGCGCTGGCCAAGCCAGCTTCAAGGCTTGCCGCACCGAAAGCAGCTGCGGCGGCCGCAGGCGTAGGCAGCAGCAACGCCCCGGCGCCCTCTCCTGAAACTTCGGCAACCGGTTCGTCGAACGAGGTCGTCACGGCCTCTGCGAACTCGACGATTGAGACGCCCGAAACGCCGTCGGCGCACATGTCTTCCGCCGTGGCCGACGAACCGCAGATTGAACCGCAGATCGACGAACCGCAGATCGACGAACCGCAGATCGAACCGCAAATCGAGGAGCAGCAGATCGAGGAGCCGCAGATTGAAACCTTCGAGCCCCAGGCCGCCGACGAAGGTCCAAAAATCGCAGTCGATCCCATGATGGCCGAAGGCGGTTCGAACGCCAGCGCCGGCGTGAGCTTTTCCGAGATGACGGAACTGCCTCCGCTCAAAGAAGTCTATATACCGCCGCCGCCACCCGTGAAGCCGCTGGACGCTGCGGCGCCGGCCGTCGCAACTTTTGCGTCCATGCGCAAAGCCGACGAAAAGCCCAAAGTTCAGCCCCGCGAAGTTGCCCAGAAAGCCATCAAAGAAATCAAAACCGTTCCACCCAAGCTCATCGCATACGCCATTGGCGGAGCGGCAGCTCTGATTCTGGTCATCGGCATTGGGGTCACAATTTATATTCACAGTCTGGGCAGCGACGACGACGCCGGCGCAGGACGCACCAGCGCCCCGGCGGATACGACTACCCAGCCCGAAGCCAGCCAACCGGAGCCCAAGCCGAGGCAAGCACCGGCTCCTGTCGCGCCCCAGCCCGTCGAGACTCAACCCGCCGCCGCCGCCGAGCCCGAAGCTCCCGTGGCCGAACCTGCTACGCCTTCGAGAGCGCGCAATGCTAAAAAGAGGCTGGTCGCGCCCGCAATCATTCCCGGACAGCTGGCCATCGACTCCACGCCGCAAGGTGCGCACGTGCAGGTGGATGGCGCGACCGATCCGAGCTACGTCACGCCGTTCGCGCTGGCGAACATGCAGCCCGGGCCTCACACCATTACCGTGAGTAAACCAGGCTACTCGACCGATACCCGCACCGTGAATGTGGCTTCAGGAAACCGCGCATCCACCGTAATCCATCTCGCCCAGCTGATGGCCACGCTGGTGGTGCGGAGCGATCCCCCCGGAGCCAACATCTACGTGGACGGCCGCGATGTGGGCGCGAAAACGCCCGCCCAGGTCAGCGTCGACAAAGGTCAGCACGTCGTGCTGGTCCGAATGATGGGCTACATCGACGAAACCATGAGCGCGCAGTTCGCCCTGGGG
>DASZFN010000857.1:0-2423 GCA_035939715.1 Gemmataceae bacterium
CGTAGTGCAGATCCAACCTGAAGAAGGGCAGACATGCAACGAGACTATCAAGACGAAATTGCCGAGCTACTCGCCGTGTTTGGCGTCCAGAAAGAAGCGTTCACAAGCGCCCCTTATCCGAGTGCCGACGAGCGGCAGCACAATCTGCGCAGGCTGAAGATTCAACTGCGCCGCTATCAGGATGCGCTCGCGGAAGCCATCGACAGTGACTTCAGCGGGCGGGCTCACTCCGAGACACTGATGCTCGACATCCTGCCCACGACGCTGGAGATCAATCACTGCCTGCTGCATCTCAAGCGCTGGATGCGCAGCAGCCGGCGTGCGACCGAGTTGCTGTTCGCGACCAACAGCCTGCGCGTGACGTACCAGCCCAAGGGCGTAGTCGGCATCATCGGGACCTGGAACTTTCCGGTCTATCTGTCGCTGGGGCCGCTGGTGACGGCACTGGCGGCCGGCAATCGTGCGATGATCCTGATGCCCAGAAATATGCCGGCAACCACAGCGGCGCTCAGGCACCTGCTTACGGAAATCTTTCCGGAACACCTGGTCGCCGTCATTGGCGGGGAACTGAAGGACCGGAACATCTTCACTTCGTTGCCGTTTGACCATATTGTCTTCACGGGCTCACCGGACATCGGCAAAGTGATCATGCGTGAGGCTGCGCGAAACTTGACGCCGGTGACGCTGGAACTAGGCGGCAAATCTCCGGCCGTGGTGCTGCGTGACTATTCAATCGCCGACGCCGCGAAGCGCATCGCGCACGGCAAGGGTGTCAACTGCGGGCAGATCTGTGTCTCGCCGGACTACGCGATGGTGCCGCGCGAGTCGGTGGGGGCTTTTGTTGAAGCGGTGAAGAAGTCCGCAATCCGTCTCTGGGGCGACAGGCCACAAGACAACGCGGAGTACACCTCGGTGGTGAACGAGCGCCAAGCCGGCCGCATCAGAAGCTTGCTCGAAGATGCCAGGGGAAAAGGGGCGACCATCGTGTCATGCGGCGGCGAGGGATCCGGAAGCCGCATCCCATTGCATATCGTCACAGACTGTACCTCTGAGATGGTCGTGATGCAGGAGGAGATTTTCGGCCCGATCCTGCCGATCATTCCCTACGATTCCGAAGAGGAGGTCGTGAGCTACATCCAAAGCCAACCGCGGCCGCTGGCGCTGTACTGCTTTAGTCATAAAGCCGACGCACGGCAGCGTCTGCTGCGCCGGACGCACTCGGGCGGCGTAACGATTAACGATTGGGGCTGGCACGTGCTCAATCATGCCGCGCCATTCGGCGGCGTCGGCAACTCCGGCATGGGCAACTACCATGGCGAAGAGGGGTTCCGGGAGCTATCGCACGCACGCTCTGTGTTCAAACGGCAGAGGTTCTTCCCCATCGGCTTGTTCTATCCGCCGTACGGCAATATGGTGCAGCGTCTCGCGCTGAGGCTGTTCATCGGCAAGAGCGACCCGAACGCCAGGCTGACCTGCGCACCGAGCAAAAGGAGGATTCAAGCATGAAGGCAATTGTGTGCCGGAACGCCGAACTGACGGTCGAAGACCTGCCCGATCCCAAGCCGGGCAGAGGCAAGGTGCTGCTCAACGTTCGACGCTGCGGTATCTGTGGTTCCGACCTGCACGTGCGTCACCACTGCGATCACATGCGGCAGTTGATGGGTCGCGTGGGATACATGAACTTCCCGAGTGCCGACCAGCCTCTGGTATTCGGGCATGAATTCTGCGGCGAGGTGGCCGAGTTTGGCCCTGGTAGTGGGCGCAAGCTTCGTACCGGGGCGCGCGTATGCGCGCTGCCGATGATCCGCCATGGCGACGATATCGACGCGATCGGTCTGTCCGGCCGGTCACCGGGTGCCTACGCGGAACAGGTCGTGGTGGATGAGGCCATGATGGTGCCGATTCCCAACGGTCTGAGTGACGAACTGGCGGCGCTGACCGAGCCGATGGCCGTGGCATGGCACGCCGTGCGGCGAAGCGAGGCGGCAAAGGGCGACGTTGCCATCGTCATCGGCTGCGGCCCCGTCGGCCTCGGGGTCATTTGCATGCTCAAGGCGCGCGGTGTGCGTACCATCATCGCGAGCGACTTCTCGGGCGGCCGCCGAGCGCTTGCCCAGCAATGCGGTGCCGACATCGTGATCAATCCGGCACACGAGTCTCCTTACGCCAGTTGGCAGGAATATGGCTTCATCGGCAACCTTCCCGGGCTATTGGAACTGAGTGTCAGCACCCGCGAGAAGCTGGGCAAGCTGCCGCTTCCGTGGTGGCACGTCTGGCGGCTGGCGGAGGCCATAGGACTCAATCCAAGGCGCCCCGTCATCTTTGAGTGCGTTGGTGTGCCCGGGGTGCTCCAGAATATCGTCGACGGTGCGCCACTGCAATCCCGAATCGTAGTCGTAGGTGTGTGTATGCAGGAAGACAGG
>DASZFN010000858.1:0-3513 GCA_035939715.1 Gemmataceae bacterium
TAGAATTGCAGCTGCACCCCCCCTAGCCGTTCCATCGTTTCCTGCATCAGGGCATCTTCTTCGCTTTCGTCCTTTGCCAGATAGGTGACCGAGAAACGCAGATACGCGCCCGCGTCATCCCACGGCACACAGCAGACCGACTGCTCCTGAATCAGAAACTGCGATACTTCTTCCGCATTGCCGAAGCTGTGCCCACTGCAAGCTCGGGGAGCACGCACGTAGAGGAAATACGTGCCGCCCGGCATCCGGGCACGAAAACCAACTTTATTGAGAGCCGTCACCAACTTCTGCAGCCGGCGGCGGTATTTCTCCCGCGTACGCTCGCCGATCTCAGGATGCTCCAGGGCCGTCTTCGCCGCCTGCTGGATGGCCATGAACTGGCCGGAGTCGCTGTTGTCCTTGACGTCGGCAAAAGCCTGCACGATCTTCGCATGGCCGGCGACGAAGCCGATGCGCCAGCCGATCATGTTGAAACCCTTGGACAGGGAATGCACCTCCACGCCCACTTCCCTGGCGCCGTCCACCTGCAAAAAGCTGGAGGGCGGCTGCTCATAACTCAGCAGGCTGTGGGCGGCGTCCTGAACGATCACGATCCGGTTGGTGTGCGCGAAGTCGATGACCTGGCGGTAGAACTGCGGCGTCGCCACCGCTCCGGTGGGGCTATTGGGATAATTGATCACCAGCACCTTGGCGCGGCGGCGAATCTCCGCGGGAATCGAGGCCAGGTCGGGATAGAAGCCGTTCTCTTCGAGCAACGGCAGCTTGTAAACCTCGCCGCCGAAGTACCGGGTGTGCGTGCCGGCCACGGGATAACCGGGGACAGTCATGAGGGTGACGTCGCCGGGATTGATGAACGCCGCCGGCAGCATGGCCAGGGCCGGCTTGGAGCCGATGGCGTGGTTCACCTCGGTGGCAGGATCAAGCGTCACGCCAAAGACGCGCTTCATGAACCCCGCTGCCGCTTCCTTGAAGGCGGCGATGCCGTTGTCCGCGTAGCCGCGATTTTCCAGCTTGTCCGCCTCGCGCTTGAGGGCGTCGCGCACGAGCGGATCGGCCATGTCGTCATTCTCGCCGATGCCGAAGTCCAGCAGACGCCGCTCGGGATGAGCCTGCAAGGCGGCGCGCTTGGCTCGCTTGATCTTCTCGAACTTGTAGATTTCAGTTCCCTTGCCGTATCGGCTGCCGCCGATACGGTCGGCAAAGAGAGACTGAAACCACGGGTCGGCCGGCTCGGTCATGAATTGCTTTCCCTTTGTAAAGCGTCCGGAAGGCGGTCAAAGGACAAGACACAAGATAGCAAAACAGGTGCGCGCCTCAAGAGTTTGCCCGAAAGAGAAGGATTTAACCAAACTGGCAAGATAAGCATTTTCGGCAGGATCTTGCCGTCTCTGAGGGCTAGCACGGTCGCCGGGCGCTTGAAACTGTCGCAGCGCCCTACCCTGCCTGCCACGAGACGGGTAAAATGGTAGGGATAATCAATTCATGGGGAATGAGTCACCCAGCGAAACGCTGACCGCGGAGGCGGTTGTCCGATGGTGCGAGGCATCAGCTTGAGGTAGAGACGTGGCACTGACGGCCGTTGACCGCGCGTTGTTACATCGCTGCCTACACCATGATCCGGGAGCCTGGAACGACTTTGTCGACCGCTTTCTCGGGCTCATCTATCACGCTATCCATCACACGTCGTTTTTGCGCAGCACGCCCTTGCGGCCCGAAGACATTGAAGACGTGGCCGCGGAGATCCTGCTGCAGATTGTCGCCAACGATTATGCCATCCTGCGGCAATTCCGCTACCAGAGCAGCCTGGCCACTTATCTGACCGTCATTGCCCGCCGCATTTGCGTCCATGAGTTGGCCCGCCGGGCTGCCGCGCGCGAAGTGCAACCCAAGACCAACGGGCCCGCGGAAGAACCCGAGGACACGCACAAGGCCGAGGCCGGTCTGGAGCGCCTGGAAGAAGTGCAAAAACTGCTCAACAAGTTGCCCGCCCGCGAGCGCGAGGTCGTGCGGCTGCGTTATCTTGAAGGGCGCAGCTACGAGGAGATCAGCACGGAGCTTCACTTGCCCGTCAACAATATCGGTCCCATTCTGTCACGCGCCAAGAAACGGTTGCGCAAAGATGTGAAGAATCCACCACAAGCACGCCAGGCAAGACCGCAGGCGTAATGCTCATCGCTGCGGCAAGAAACCGCCGGCAGGGCGTACGTCGCTGGTAGCGGCGTACGGATTGGCCAGGTCCACGGTGCGCACGCCGTTGTAGACCGGCCGGGTGAACAGGTCACGGGACTGCTCGTTATCAATGGGCCGATTGAGGACTACGTCGCTGGGTGTATCGAAGAGCTTCAGTTTGATCGTCAGCCTTTCAGCCGGATAACTCAGGACAATCTTGCGCGGCAACACGACATTGCCGACATTGGCCACCTCGTCGATATGGGCCTCGCAGATTTTGTTGCCCTTGGCATCGCGCAGGATGTGATCGGTCACCTGAACACGTGAGGGCGCCCGGCTGAACACTGTTACCTTCTGTACGCGCTGGCCCTGGTAATTGATTTCCTTGACTAATTCAAACCCTTTGCGGCTCTGGGTCAGCACGTAGCGATCGGCGGGATTGTATTCGGCCAGGCCGAGCGCTTCCATGACCCATTCCGGCTGGAATGGGAACGGCATGCGCACGCCATGCTCGAAGTCCTGATAAGAGCAGTGTACGAGCAACGGCGGATCATTGCGCTTGAGGTAATACCAGAACTCCTGCGGATTTGAGCCGATGTCCGCTTCCTTCGAGCCCAGCGTTTCCGCTACGAGACGGAAATTACGCGGCTTCTCGCAGACCATCCTCCCCGGAATATTGAACTGCTGGAAGCCCATGCGCGTGTCCATGGAGAGCATCCGACACTCAATCGACTGGATCTGCTGCGCGTTGCGATTCAGGTACGCCACCAGCTCAGCCTGCGTGGGATTCTCGACCGCGAGGCGGGCGTTGTCCGGGCTGTGGCGGAGGAAGTTCCACTTGGAATCCTGAGCGCATCCCGTCATGGCGAGCAGGCCGAGACCGACGGCGACAAAACGCATGGAGAGGCCCCTTTCGGGAATGAAAAAGAAGGATGTCCCCTTTTTCCCTTTTTCTTAGTGCCAGCCGAGGACTTTGAAGACTTCTTCCTGGACCGCGGCCATTTCTTCTTCGCTGAGCAGCGGATTGACCACGCGATATATCTGCCCGCTCTTCACGCAGCGCAGCACGAGATATTCCTTGTCCCCTTCGAGCCGCGCTTCCTCGAAGCGAAAACGCTTGCGGCGCATCAAGAGCAAAGCGACCACGTAGCGAAAGTTGACGCGTCCGGCATCCGACTCGCCTTCGAGGCGCTGGAAGCAATCAAGCAGCATTTCGTCGTCGATCTTCGGCCGCCTGTCGTCCGCTGCGGGGATGCGGCCGGCCCAGAAGCTGAAGGCGCCTGCGGGTGCGCCTTGCCAGCATTCGCAGCTATAGTCCCGGCGCTGAAACTTCCCTGCCTCGTC
>DASZFN010000859.1:0-2207 GCA_035939715.1 Gemmataceae bacterium
CCGCGAGCTGGGCACCAAGGTCGAGCCGGAGCAAAAAGTGTGCGTGGATGGTCAGCCTTTGCAGCCGGAGCGGACGGTCTACTGGCTCGTCAACAAGCCGCGCGGCTACTTGTGCACCAACTTCGATCCCGCCGGCCGGCCGGAGCACGCCAAGGCAGTGTTGCAGGAGTTTCAACAGCTGGCGAAGCAGAATGGAGTGGGTTGATGGTGAATGATAGCGACGTTCTCGTCAGACGCTCGATTACCCGCCGAGAACGGCGGGCCTATACGCTCCGCGAAAACGTCCATAAATGGGCGTGACGCCGATGTTTTCAGCCCCATTTAGAGATCGTCCGGCTTTTTTTCGCTGCAAAGCCGTTACGAACAAGAATGACCTCCCCACGCTGGAGGCGGTTGTGCAGAGTGTAAGGTGTTCAAACCCACTCTGCCGCCCCAGGCAAGGAGGTCGGTGCAATGGTAGAGACTTCGCGGCCGAGCCGCAAGTCGGCAGGCGTGCTGTTTGTCCCGCCCACGGACGAGGAGGCAGGGCTCGACGAACTGGCGCAGCAGGTGCCCGTGGATCATCTGGCGCGGCAGATCGCCGACGCCGTCAACTGTCTCGATTTGAGCGAATTCTTGGCGTCGTATCGTGGTCAGGGTTCGTTGCCGTATCGACCCGACATCTTGCTCCGGGTGGTCCTCTTCGAGACGCGTCGGGGCGTTCGTAGTCCGGCCCAATGGTGGCGCGACGCCACGGAGTCGGTCCCGGTGCGCTGGCTGCTGCAGGGGTACATGCCGAGTCGGTCGGTCTGGTATGCGTTTCGGGACCGCCTGGCACCGTGGCTGGAGGGATTCAACGAGCAGGTGATCACCCAAGCGCTGGACCGGGGTATTACCGCCGCGGCTCGCGGCGCTCTGGACGGCACGCTCATCGCCGCCAACGCGTCGCGGCATCGCTTGCTGAACGAGGCGACCTTGCAAAAGCGCAGCGAACAACTGGAGCAGGTGGTGGCGGCGGACCGGCAGCAGCAGGTGCCGACCGCCATGCCCGGTTGGATGGCGCCGACGGTCTCCGGACGGCTGGAGCAACAGGGACGTTACCACCAGGCCCAAGAGCGTATGCGTGCCTTGCAAGAGCGTAATCAGCACAAGCGCTCCTGCAAGCGCACGCCGGCGGACAAGATCGTCGTGAGCGTTTCGGATCCCGCCGCCGCGCTGGGACGTGACAAGGAGAAGGTCTATCGGCCGCTGTACAACGTGCAACTGGTGGATGATCTGGATTCGCCGCTGATCCTGAACTACGGCGTTTTCGCCCAGCCCAACGATAATGGCACGCTGGAACCGATGCTCGAGCGACAGGCCCAGTTGACTGGACGCAAGCCATTGACGTTGCTGGCCGATGCCAGCTACGCCAACGGCGCCGATTTGGCCGTGTCCAAGGCGGCTGGCGTGTTGCTGTTGGCCCCCTATCAGCAGAATGACTTCACGGCGGACAAAGCCAAGAAGAAGGAGCTGGCGCAGTTGCCGAAGAAGGAGTTTACCTGGTTGGCGGAGGAACAGACCTATCGCTGCCCCCAGGGACACCGCCTGGACTACGTCGGGTCGAGCCAGCAGAAGCGTTCGAGTACCGAGACGGTACGGGTGCAGATCTACCGCTGTGCGCCGGAACATTGCTGTGCGTGCCCGCTGAGCCAGCAGTGCGCACCGAATCCGAAAGTTGGCCGCACGATCAGTCGGGGCGAGCACGAAGACCTGATCGAGACATTGCGAGAGCGCATGCAAACCGCTGAGGCCAAAGCGCTGTATCGACTGCGACGGCAGACGGTGGAGCTGGTAAATGCTGACTTCAAAGAACATCGCAAGATCCGCCGGTTCTCCGGTCGTGGTCTGAAACGGGCCGAGGCCGAAATCGGTCTACTGGTCCTGGTCAATAACCTGCTGGTGTGCCAGGAGCACACCTCAGCCGCAGCAAAGGAGGACGGGCGATGCCCGCAAAAACTGGCGGCATAAAGCCGGACGATCTCTTCATGGGGCTTTTCGCGGAGCGTTTAGGCCCGTCGTTTACGGCGGGTCTTCAGACGTGCAAGGCTGCTTCCCAATCCCCTGCGGAATCAATTCGTTCGCCCAAAACACGATGTCGGTCTCCGGTTGCTGGATCCCAAAGCGTTCCCGCTTGCAGGCAACCTGTCCCCGGTGATTGATAGGTGGCATGGTTGACTACGTGCCGC
>DASZFN010000860.1:0-2223 GCA_035939715.1 Gemmataceae bacterium
GGATGTAGAGGCGATCCTTGTAAAGGACGGGGGACGACGCGGTGCCCCAGCCCAGCGCGGTGGGGAAAACGCCCCATTTGCGCGACCAGAGCAGCTTGCCGTCGAGGTCGTAGCAGAACAGGCCGACGTTGCCGAAGTAGGCGTAGAGCCGCTCGCCGTCGGTGACTGGGGTTTCGGAGGCGTAAGTGTTCTTGATGTGGACGGTGCTGGACGGCGCGCCCTTGTGCGCCTCCTTCTCCCAGAGCTTCTGGCCCGTCTTGAAATCGTAGCACCAGACCATCCAGTGATGCACGTCGGCCGACGGCTTGCTGCGTTCGCCGCCGAAGTAGAGGCCCTTCTTCGCGTCCTCGAACTGGCCGTCGGTGACGACGGAGGTGAGGAAGACCTTGTCTCCCCAGACGACTGGCGACGACCATCCGCGGCCGGGAATGTCAGTCTTCCAGGCGACGTTTTTCGTGGGGCCCCAGGTGTCGGGCAGTTCGTTGCCGTCGGAGACGCCGGCGGCGGGGCCGCGGAACTGCGGCCAGTTGTCCGCCGCGAGGGCGGGCGGAAGGGGCAGCGAGGCGAGAAGCACAGCGAGCAGTAGGAGGCGGTACATGGGTCGGGCCCTTTCAAACCGGGAGAGCGGACGGCGGACAACAGCATAACACGGCGACGAGACCGCGCTACAGCCTACTTCCCTTGTCTCGCCGCGCGCCACTCAGGCGCCGCCGGCCTGCAGCCGGTCCCCTCCTCTGCTGCCCTGGATTCTTACAACTGCTACGATTGCAGCAGGGCGCAGATCGGCACGACAGTTGCTCCCACTACTCCGGCCGAGCTACTGCTGGGAAAGGGCACCTAATGACAACGCCAGACGAGCCTGCCTCCACTGCTGTCCCGGATGCCGGGCCACCGGCCGAGGTGCTCCCTGTCCCCGTGTTCACGATCAATACCGACGGCATAGTGCCTCGCGCCCCGAGCGGGCATGTGCGACCAAGCGAACTTCCAGCCGCGCGGCCTACCGGTGCTGAGCCCTCGCCAGAAAAATCCCCCGCCACTACCGCCGAGGGCGTGCTGAAGGAAGAGGCAACCGACGCATCTCCCGCTGCCGAAGCGCCCGCGGCGAAACCACCCGCCCCTGTCGCCCCTGGCTCAATCCTGACAATCGACATCGGCGGCACGAAGGTCAAGATCCTGGCGACCGGGCAAATGGAGCCCCGCCCGCTTGCGGATGCGGCCCTCCGGCAACCACCCTTCCCACGTCACCGAGTCGTCGGCAAAGCGGACGAGGTAGCGGTGGGCGTCGATCATCTTCTGGCGGACGGCCTTGAGCTTCAGCGGGCCGAACTCGGATGCCGGAGTGAGGCCGTAAAGGTCGATGAGGGGAGCCTGAGCGTACTTGTAGTTCTCCTTTTCGCCGGAAGGCGACCCATCGACCAGGCGGCAATAAACCTCTGCGTGCTTGCAGAAGCGCACGCAGACCGCGGCTACGGACAGGTCCGGGCACCGGCCACCGGCTGCCGTGGGCGGGGCGAGCATCCCAGCTACCAGCCACTCGTTGATGACACGAGTGTACTCCCGCTTGCTTTCTTCGGAGTCGAAGGGGCCGAGCAGGTAATCCCGGTACTTGCCGCCGCCGAGCGGCAGCGATACGACGGCCTGACCGGACTGTTTGTGGAGACGATAACGGGGGAGTTCACCCTTCCGACGACGGGCCATGCGGCACACCCGTTCGTAATTCGGAAGACTTCCGAATCATTCAAGGCTTTCAGTACCGCACTTCCGACCGTCGGAAGGTATGCAACTCTCTGTCGGACTTGACCTTACGAAAATGGGCGCTACAGGACTTGAACCTGTGACCCCCAGCGTGTCGAGTTGGCGGTAAGGCAACATAAGTATTTATGGATAAATAGTTTAAGAAGGCAATGCGGAGTGGTTGCACGCCGGGTTGCACAGAGGACTGACTCAGTTACGGCTGACGTATGCGCTCACGGGTCGAGGGTGACAAAGGTATAGCGAGGTCGAAGCAATGGCCGCGCCCTGCCTCCGCTGTGGAATGACTGGCCAGGGAGGGTATACCACCCGCCTTCAGATGGTCAAGCGATGACGGGAGAACCCGCAAGTGTCGCGGGACCGCAAGGGCTGGCGGATGCCGCGGTCGATGTGACCCAATTACTCTCGCTGCGCGAGAACGCCATCGCTAAGGAACCGGGGTCGGGCTATGTTAAGCCTTGGCGGTGTGTG
>DASZFN010000861.1:0-3577 GCA_035939715.1 Gemmataceae bacterium
AGCACAGGCAGCCCCAAAACGGCCTCCCGTTGGTCGGCAACGAAGCTTTAAAGCTAACACCAAAACATAATCAGAAAGGAGTCCTGGCGGCCGGCCGCTTCGCTCCGGCTCCAGGCTCATCCTTGCATGAGAATATGCTGCGTGCAAGCGACCGTAAATCTGTTCGGGGGCACTGTGGCCCGCTTAGCCTTTTGTATCGGATTTCGGGGTTAGTACTGAGAAACGCTATGACTCAATCGGAAGTGCCCCGGCGCGTTAGCCTCGTGGACGGGCGAGAGCTTTGGGCCGGGGCACTTTCGATTGAGGCGTTTGAACGGGGCCGCTGGCGTTTGCGGCGGACGCGGCGCCTATGGGTATTGAATGGGGTTTGGAGCTTTGGGGATCTGCGATTTGCGAGCGACTCTGGGGTGAATTTCGTTGTGCTTCGGCGAGAACGGTTGCATGGATAGGGTTGGCACATTGGCCGGGACGCGTTTTGCGTAGCATGGGACGAGTGGACGCCGATATGGGCACACGTAGGACGTGCGCGCCGGAGCACACTGCAGGTTCGAGACTGAATGCCGGCTACGAACTGTCAACCAGATGCTTCCGGTCAACAGACCTCCGTCGGATCTGTTGAGCGGTGAGTTTCTCGACGACAACCATGTCGCCACCACAACAAGGGCAACGCCAAACTGCTGGGGGCTTGGTCTCGTTAGTTCCGAGGGGCTCTGATAGCTGTGCGGTGCTGGCTCCCAGCAAGGTCTGACAGAGCGGCAGCAGTTGTTTCCTGGAACGATTCGCGAGAAAGCCGGAAAAGCGTATCCGGACGAACCGGAGCGGTAGAACGTGGAGCATGAATCGACGCAGGAACTCTTCGGCGGTGACCGTCATCTTGCGTTGCTTGCTGCCGTGAGCGTAGTCCTTCCAGCGGAAAGTGACCTTGCCGTCAGCCACGGACAGGAGTCGATGATTGGAGATGGCGACGCGGTGTGTGTAGCGTGCCAGGTAGTGGAGTACGTGTTCCGGTCCGCCGAATGGGCGTTTGGAGTAGACCACCCAGTCCTTACGAAAAAGTGGTCGCAGGAACTTGGCGAAGGATTTCTCCGCTGCCAGTGGTTGGAGATTGCCGGGGAACACGAGTTTGCCTTGATGGAAGGCGGCCTTCAGGCCGGCGACGAACTTGCCGCGAAAGACACGGCTCAGTACCTTCACGGGTAGAAAGAAAGGGTACCGCGGGTGAACCCAGTGCTGGTGATCGAGCGACAGGCCACCAGAGGGGATCACGCAATGGATATGCGGATGATGTTGGAGGGTCTGGCCCCAGGTGTGAAGCACACTGAGGAAGCCGATCTCCGCGCCGAGATGCTTCGGATCGGCCGCAACCTCCAGTAGCGTCGCGGCGCTGGTGCGGAACAGGAGGTCGTAAACGACTTTCTTATTCTGCAAGGCCAGCCACGAAAGCTCGTGGGGGATGGTGAAGACGACATGCATGTAGCTGGTCGGCAGCAGTTCTTTGCTGCGCCCGGCGAGCCACTTGTCGCGAGCGTTGGTCTGACACTTCGGACAATGCCGGTTGCGGCAGGAGCAAAACGAGATGGCCTCATGCCCACATCGGGAACAGCGGTCGAGGTGGCCACCGAGTGTTGCCGTGCGGCAAAACTCGATGGCATAAAGGACGCGGAGATGAAGCCACGTCAACCAGGACCGGTGCTTGGCGATGAAGCTGTTGCCGTATTGTCGGATGATATCGGCCACCTCGAAGGGTGGCCGGTTCATTGCTTCTGCTTCTTCCGGGAGCGCTTGATGTCGTCCGGGGTGGACACGGCGATCGTGTCCAGCGGGTTGGCCACGGCGGTGAGGTGCTTCCGTGAGAGATGCAGGTACACCGCGGTGTGTTCGAGTTTGGCATGGCCCAGCAACATCTGGATCGTTCGCAAATCGGTGCCGGCTTCAAGCAGGTGACTTGCGAAGCAGTGCCTCAAGGTGTGCGGTGAGACGTGCTTGGTGATGCCGGCCCTCTGGGCGGCTTGCCGGCAGGCTTCCCACGGCACTTTCGTGGTGATGGGAACATCGGCTCGCCAGTTATTCACAGTGCCGGGAAAAAGATAGGTTTTGGGCTTCATCCAGCGCCAGTAGACACGCAGCGTCTCCAGCAACCTGGGGCTCAAAGGTACGTCGCGGTCGTGTCCGCCTTTGCCCTGACGGATGTGCACCATCATGCGCTTGCTATCGATGTCAGCGGTTTTCAGCCGGCACAACTCGGCACGGCGGATGCCAGTAGAGTACAGCGTCATGAGGATTGTCTGGTGAAGCAGATTACTGGCCGAGCCGATCAGTAGAGCCACCTCATCCGGGCTCAGGATCTCCGGTAGCTTTCGATGCCGCTTGGGCATCGGAATGTCATCCAGCAGGTAGTGCCGCTTCAAAGTCTTGTTGAAGAAGAAGCGGAGAGCGGCTACATACTGCTGTACCGTGCCCGCATTGAGCTTCTTGACCTGAAACAGGTGCGCCTGGTACTGGCGCAGATGTTCGGGCCCGAGTTTATCGGGCTGTTGGTGGAAGTGTTCGGCGAAGTCCTGCACGATTCGCAGGTAGCCTTTTACGGTACTCTGGGCATAGTTACGACGCTGGAGTTCCTCCAGCATCATCTTTCTGAGACGGGTCACAGGGACCTCCTTGTGACCCACAAAATACGCCCGCCGAAGCCGGAACTCTACCCTGACCACCACGCGTAGCGTCCGCCGCGCCAGCGGCTTCGTTCAAACGCGCAAGGGTGGAACGCCGCGGCACATCGCTCCCGGATTATGCCGATTGGCGCGACCAGAGCCGCTCCTTCGAAGCCATGGCGTTGTTCGATGATGTAACCTTTACCCTGACCGGCGTGGACGAGCCCGAGCGTCTGACTGGCGAGTACGTCGCGCAGCCATACTTCGGGATGCTGGGCGTCGCCGCCTCGGTGGGGCGCGTCTTCCGGCCCGAGGAGGACCAGGTACCGCGGCGCGACGCCGTGGTGGTGTTGAGCGACGGTTTGTGGCAGCGCCGCTTCGGCGGTGACGCATCCCTGGTGGGCCGCACCATTCAGCTCAACGGCCAGGATTTCACCGTCCTAGGCGTCATGCCGCCGTGGTTCCGCGGAATCACCGATCGCGCCGGTCTCTGGGTGCCGTTGCACATGAGTGGTAGCGCTCAGGATTTTGCCGCCCGCGGCTCCCGGGGACCTGCCGTTCTGGGGCGGCTCTTACCAGGAGTCTCCCTGGCGCGGGCGCGGGCGGAAATGGACGGGATCTCGAAGCGTCTGGAAGCAGCCTGGCCCAAGACCAATGAGGGCCGCGGCGTGGAGCTGAGCCCGCTCGACCGGGAACTCTTCGGCGACCTCCGCAAGCCTCTCATGGTGCTGTTGATTGCGGTGGGCTTCGTCTTGATGATTGCGTGTACCAACGTCGCCAATCTGTTGCTGGCGCGATCCGAAGCGCGGCAACGTGAGATCGCACTACGCATCGCTCTGGGCGCCGGCCGGGGCCGGGTGTTGCACCAACTCACCACCGAGAGCTTCGTCCTGGCCGTGGTGGGGTCTGGGACTGGCATCCTGCTGGCG
>DASZFN010000862.1:0-3286 GCA_035939715.1 Gemmataceae bacterium
ATCGCGGCCGGGATAGGCGAGCCCCTTGATTTCGTACCCTTCAGCCTCCTCGACAATCGAGAAGTCAGGATAGGTGTTCCGTCCACCCAGCTGGAAATGAAAGTTTGCTCCTTCGAGGCGCTTTCTGAACCAGTTTTGGAAGTGAAACTCCTTGTCCTTTCTGCTCTCGCGCTTAATTAGTTCCCCATTGCCAATCGCCTCCACGCAGCGCTGAAAGACGAAGAGAACGGTCATGGCAGGGTCTCGGGCCGTGGACACGACAGGCCGGCCCATCCGGGTTCTGGGGGTGGCTTCTCCGCCTAGAGAGCGTATAAGTTTACAGACCGTTTGGAAAGCCAGACACGCCGCGGCGATGTGATTCAGGTCAAACAAGACCTTCCCGCGTTAGTCGGCGCGGGAAGGAGCAAGAATGTTAGCCGGCGCAGAAATCATCAAGGTAATGGAAAGCCGGGGTCCTGAGGATTCCCTCAAGCAGCAAACCGTCCTTGATCAGGTTGAGGATGGGCAGACGACGGGCCTGCCCCAAGCTTTACGGCCGCCTGGGCGAAAGGCTGACGTCAAGCAGGTGCCCCTCGGGTTCGCTGAGATCCACGAGCTGCGGCTCGCTCGTCACGGCGATGCCCTCATTGCCGGCGCGGTCGCGGACGCGCAGGCGCAGATACACGCTCACCTTGCCCGGCGGCACTTGCCAGGAATAACCTTCGGGCATGTTGGCGAGGTCGGTCGCGATTTTCTCCCATTTGCCATCAAGCTGGTCGGCATACTCCAGCGTGATCGGCCGATCGTCCAGATTGCGATCCTTGGCCTTCCACTGAAGAATCAACGCGTCGCGGCGCTTCGGGTCGGGGCGCGGCTCCAGAAGCACGGCTTCCGGCGGCGTGGTGTCTACCTCGACGCGCAAATCGGGCATGTTGCCGGAGACCGGGGCGGGCCGGCCGCGACCTGCCTTGCTCTTGACCACCAAACGGAATCCGTAAATCCCTTCGCCGGGCAGCTCCACCGTCCGCTGGTACTTGCTCCCGGAGGTCAGCGCTTTCGCATCGGGATCCTCTGCGAAACGCTGCCAGGTCTGGCCGTCGTCCGGGGTCAGCCATAACTCGACGCTGCCGATGCCGGAGGGCCCGACCTTGTCGAGCTGGTAATCGAGGACCACTTCAGGATTGTTCACAAGCTTGGGAAACGGCAGTGCCGAATGCGCCGGCTCACCCGGCGAAGCGGCCGGCGCGGCGGGCGAGGCCACGGGCGGACGAGGAGCGTCCGAGCGCGCCACGACCTTCGGCTCCGGCTCGGGCGCGGGCTGCACCGGAGCTGGCACCGTGACCGGCGGAGGCGAGTATCCGGGCGGCTGGCTTGCCCCACTGGCTCCCGGGATGCGGTCCGCTACGCCGGGAGCGACAACACTTTTGATCTCGGGAGGCGGGGCTGGCTGTACCGTGGGCAAAGTGTCCAGGATCGGCGCGGGCGGCGGTGGGTCGCTCAGCGTCGCGGCGTCGGGGGTGGTCGCCTTGAACGAGGCGGCCGTGATCCCGTTCGCCCCCGGCACCTCTTTCTGGTCATACGACAGGTTGCCGGCCAGATCCTTGAATTGCACGCGCACCAGGAGCGGGCTCGCCGAGGTGGGCCGTAGCCGCGCCTGATCGATCAACTTCTGGGACGCGGGCACCGGCAACCACTGGCCCGGCGGGGCGTCCACCGCTCGGTATTCCAATTTCAGAGAAGACGGATCGGGATGCTCTTCCTGGATTTCCCAGGCCACTGTGACCTCGTCTCCCTCGCGCCGGGCGGAGGCGATGCGCACCATGGGCTTGAGGGTGTCGATCAGCAGCTTGCGGCTGGGAGGGCCCTTGGTGATGTCCTCGGGAAACTGCTTGCCCTGCTTGTTGACAAAGGCGACTCGCAGCCAGTACATTCCGTCGGCGGGTGCGAAGAAGAGGAAGGCGTCGTTCTCGGGCGGGACAACCGCTTCCTGGTGCCAGTTCTTCCCCTCGTCCGAGGACACGTAGAGCACGAGATGGCTGATCTCGGCACGATGACTGGGATCGATGCCCATCGGAATGCGCAAGCTGCGCTGGCTGAGGCAATCGACGTCGGAAGGGACCTGGCCGGCCGTCAGCAGCAAGGACGCCAGGAGCAAGGTTCCAGAGGCCATCGGCAAATCCTCCCCAGCGCCGCTTGCAAAGCCTAAAAGCATGGGCCTGGACATGCGCGGCAATCGGCACAAGGTGCGGGGCTTGCCTGCCCCGGCGCTGGCCCAAAGACAGGGTATAAGGCTGTAACGAATAGATCGGTTGTGCCGGCGCAAAACTTGAAGGAAAATGCGCGAGCGACGAAAATAATTCAAGACAGACCCTGGATGCGTCCGAGAAGGGAGACCTGCTTTGAACGCCAACGAACTGCGCATCTTACTGGAACAAGTCCAACGCAACGCGCTGAGCGTGGATGCGGCCGTGGAACGCCTCGGCGGCGGGCCGGCCGAGGCCGACCTCGGCTTCGCTCATGTGGACTTGCAGCGCCGCGACCGCTGCGGCTTTCCGGAAGTGATCTTCTGCGAGGGCAAAACGAGCGAATGGATCGAAGAAGTGGTACGGAAGCTCAACGAGGCCGGCCAGGACTGCCTGGCTACCCGCGTCAGCGCTGCCCACGCCGATTCCTTGGCCCGCCGGTTCCCCCAGGGCCAGCAGGATCGCGTCGCCCGCACCTTCTGGCTGCCGCACAACCCGGCGGGGCCGCGCGTTGGTCGAGTCGTCGTCATTACCGCCGGCACCAGCGACTTGCCGGTGGCGCGCGAAGCGGTGGTCACCGCCGAAGCCCTGGGATGTGCCGTGGACTTGCTTGCCGACGTCGGCGTCGCGGGCATTCACCGCCTGCTGCGCCACCGCGAACGCTTCGCCGGGGCGGACGCCATCGTGGTCACGGCGGGCATGGACGGCGCGCTGCCCAGCGTGGTTGGCGGCCTCGTGGATTGTCCTGTCGTCGCGGTGCCGACGAGCATCGGCTACGGCGCAGCATTTGGAGGCCTGGCCCCGCTGTTGACCATGCTCAATAGCTGCTCGGCCAACGTGGTGGTCGTCAATATCGACAGCGGCTTCAAAGGCGGATACGTCGCGGCGCTCATCGCACGGCGGGCGAAGAAAGGACTGAGTGCCGAGTGCTAATTACTTTGGCGAGCGGCGCGGCGTAAGCCCGCCGTGTTCAGTCTCTATCCTGCCGAGTCGGCATTTCTTGGCAAGGAACTCTGTGCTTGCTAGGATGGGAACAGCGGCCCAATCTCAATCCTTCTCGGATA
>DASZFN010000863.1:0-14014 GCA_035939715.1 Gemmataceae bacterium
GCAATCGAAGGTCTTGTCCGCGAACGGCAGCCGCTCACAGGCAAGCATCCGGCAATCGACTTCGATGCCGGATTGCGCAATACGTTTCTTCGCTTTCGCATGCATGCCGATGTTTGGATCGACGGTCGTGATTTTGCGAACCTGCGGGGGATAAAATGCCAGGTTCAAGCCGGTGCCGAAGCCGATTTCGAGAATGTTGCCGCTCACCGTCGCCAGCAGATCCCGGCGATAGGGCGCCAGGAACGGCTGTCGCATGGCCAGATCGCAAACGTAGGGGAAAATGACTCGCGAATAGTAGCCCATACCTGCATCTCTAAGTCGGGCTGCCTTGTAACCCGACGCCCCAGCGAGGGGCCCTCGCTGGCGCGTCGGGTTACAATGCTGAATGTCTTGCACCAACAGCAATCTTCATCGCAAGGGCGCAAGCAGGTCGAGGTTGGCGATCACTGGATTCCAGGGCCGAAGCTGATAACGGAGGAAGATGCCGTTTTTATGGAACGGGTCGTCAAGGATGAGCTTCTCCGCGGCCTCGCGACTGGCGGCCTCGTAGACGATCAGGCCCCCGCTGTCGTCCATGAAGGGGCCGCAGACAACGAGCTGGCCGCGTTCCTTCAATCCGCCCAGATACTGCCGATGCGCGGGACGAAATTCGGCGATCTTCGCCTTATCCTGCGTGTACTCGATGACGGCCGCGAATTTCATGCTTGCTCCTAATTTGCCGGGGCAGGCACCCGCTCGGCGGTAAACCGTACGCGCGTCAGCCAGGCGTGAGCGCCAAACAGCACCGCCGAGAAGAGAAGATAGCTAATGAGGACCGGTAAATAATACACCAGCCCTGCGGCATAGCAGACCATCAATCCGGACAGCGTATGGGCATAGGTGTTGAAGCCTAGCCACACGCCGAAGTTGGTTATCAGGAAAAACTGCGCGCTTCCCAGCACCGCGCAGAATCCTATCCGCAGCGGGGACTCGGTGCGCGCGAGCAAACGGCCGAGGAGGACATTGATGACAATGCTCAGGTAAACAAACGGCATGAACGTCAAGTAAACAATCGGATCGCTCATCAGGGGCAGATGAAAAGGAAGCAGCAGAATGTCGGTAACCAGGCGCGTGGCCAGGGGAATGGCAAACGCATGCCAGGAACAAAGCCGGGCGCCGCAGAAAAGCTCCATGGCATAGACGGGCGACAGGTTCCACGGATGCGGAATCAGCCGCGCCAAGCCGGCGACCACCGCCAGGGAAGTCGCCAGCGGCCGGGTAAGCCGCGCGGGTTGCCGGGGTTCCGTTGCGGGTGCTTCCTGGCCCATCTTGGTCATCCTCTTGCCGAATGGATGTTACCCGTGCGTGCGGTGTTATGCTAAAGACTAGGCCCGCCTGGGGCAAGACGCTGGCATCGCGGGCGATATCTTATTTCAAGGGAGAAGCTGGGCTGCCGGAATTGGGCCTTGGTCTTTGCCACGGCGAGACCTTACCACGGCACTTCCATCATGGACACGACTTGCACGGCGAGACGATCGACGTTTTCCTTCTGCGCCGTGGTGATGGAGCCGCCGACTTCCGGGATGAAATGACCGACGGACTGGACCAGGACCGGCGGTGGCTTCAGCGGCGGCACGCCGGGAGGTAGATCTGCAGGCACAGGCGGCGGCGCGCCGGGCCCCTTCTTGGGTAGAGATAGAATTTCGCCCGTGCGCAGGTTGCGCCAGACGATCTCCACGCCCATAATCGTCTCGGCCTCGCGCACCTCGTTGAGCTGGTTGCGGTTAAGAATGATCTTGGTGAACTGCACGATGTTGCCGGTCAGCTCCGTATCGGCATCGCAGCTTGCGCTTACGACCTTGTAGGGAGTTTTCGCATCGATCTCGCGCACGACGGCCTGAGTAAGCTCGAATTCCAGACCTCGGTAAAAGGTTTGGTTCTTGAAGATGGGCACCCGAACCGTGTGGATGCTCGTGTCGTAGTTCGGTTTGGTGGTATAGCCCAGGATCGTGAAGTTGCCGTCCCACGCACACGAGGGCAAGAGCAGGGCCGCGCAGCAGCCCATCAAGGATAGGACAATACGCCTTGCCTCTGGCGGTTTTCGCATCATGGCGTTGAGTCGTTTCCTGAAGATCATTTAGCGGCCCTTGAGCGCGTCGGCAGGGACTTGCTGGCTGGCCGGCACAATGCCGGATGGCGCCGGTGCAAGGTTATTGGGCGCCGGCGCCGCGCCGGGGGGCTTTGCCTGGTTTTTCTTCGCTTGCTCCTTTTCGACCTTGGCCCGCAGGTCGTTGATGCGCGCGCTCGCCATATCGACGTACTTGGTGCCGGGGTAGCGGCGGCGCACGATTTCATAGCAGAAGAACGCCGAGCACGGCTTGCCGGTGCGTTCGTAAAACTCCGCCACCCGGTAATCTTTTTCCGCCTGCTGCATGGAAATGCTGAAGAGCTGGCGGTTGAGAAACTCCGACTCCTTGTGGGCCAGTTCCGGATAATTGCGGAAAGCCGAGTCGACCAGCTTGCGCGCTTCCACGACCTTGCGGCCGTCGTAGTCCGGACCGCCGTTGCACAGTTCCTTGGAAATGATCGCCAGTTTGACCGCTTGTGAGGCAAACGGACTATTGGGGTGAAATTCAACCAGCTGGCTAAACGAGTGCTCGGCGTCCTTGTAGTCCTTGTGATAGAACTTGATGCTGCCCGTGAGGAACAGCGACTTGTCGGCAAGCGGCCCCATCATGTCGTTGTAGCGGACCTGTTCCAGCTTCTCGATCGCGCGGCCTTCCTCATCGAAGAACGGCTTGGTGGGGTCGACCGGATGAAACCATTCGGGCCAGACGACCCAGCGCTTGTGCTCCTCCACCTCCTTGACCTCTTCCATCTCCTTGCGCGTGTCTTCCAGCCAGTAGTTGGCAATTTCAAACATGTGCTGCACGCCCTGTTCGCGGAAAGCACCCGAAGGGAAATCGACCAGCATCTTGTGGTACACGTCTGCGGCCTTGGGATACTTTTTCTGGCGGCGCAGACACTCGGCCTCGTAAAAGCGTGCTTCCTCGGCGACCTGCGGGCTATTTTTGGTATTGTCGGCGATGCCGCGAAAGATCTTCTCGGCGGTGACGTAATCGCCTTTGCGATACACGTCCTCGGCGCCGGCCAGCTCCGCAGCGGCTTTACCGGACTTGCCGACGGGGTCGGCCTCGAGCTTGTCGCCGCGCAGCACGAGGCTCTCCGCGGGCGGTGGCGGCGCGGGGGGCGGCGTAAACAAGTTCCACCGGTCCCATGTGCACCCCAGGGCCAAAGGCAAAAAACAAATGCCGACGGGCCACCAGCGGCCCAGGGACGCGCCTGGCTTTCGCTTTCCGCGTTGTTCGCATCCGTGCAGCGTGCTCACGAGCGTCAACTCCCCAGGTAAGGCAAGAGGCGTGGTTGGCGACCCAGCAAATAGGTCACATATTGACCCAGCAGTTCGCGCAGCTCGGCGCGCGTCGCCGGGCTCCACGTTTGTTGCCAGGCCTGTGCCGATTCTTGCAGGGCTTGCAGCGCCTGCCAGGTTTCCTGTGTCAACAGCCGGCGGTCCCGTTTTCCCGCCTGGCAGGCCGGGCACACGACGCCGCCTGCCGCGGCACTGAAGGCCGCGCCTGTGCCGTTCACGGGCGCTTCGCAGGCTGCACACAGTTCGACCGTCGGGCTATAGCCCAATTCCCGCAACAGCACGAGTTCAAATCGAGCTAGCCGCAATCCCGTGGCCGGCTTCTCCCCTTGCCGGGGGCCGGTTCCGAATGTCCCCAGGGCGTCCAGCGCTTCGTCGAAGAGAAGCGGATGGGGGTCGTAGTCTTCCGTCAAGTCCGCCAGCAGTTCCGCGATGTAATAGCCCGCGTACAGAGCCGTCAGATCGCTGCGCAGTTGCGGAAAACGCCGCACGACCCGCGCTTCGGTCAGCAGGTCGAGACTGCCGGTAGATTTGCGGAGCAGGACTATACTGCACACGGTGAGGAGGTCAAGTGCAGATTCAAAGTTGGATTTGAGCCGTCGGCCGCCCTTGGCCAGCACGCGCACCTTGCCGAATTCCCGCGTCCAGAGCGTGGCAATGCGGCTGGTCTCGCTCCAATCAACCGTGCGCAGCACCAGGGCGGTCGCTTTTTCGGCAGCCATGCCTCAATTCTATGGCGGCGCTATGTCGGGTAACCCAAGTTGCTGTAGATAGTGCTTCTCGCGTTGCCGCATTTCTTTCGCGCCCGTTGCCGTTTCGTCATCGTAGCCGCACAGGTGCAGGAGGCCGTGGATGACATAGAGCGCCAGTTCCGCCTGGAGTTCGTGACCGTGAACGGCGGCCTGGGTTTGGGCGACTTCCGCGCCGATCACGAGCTCGCCGGCTAACCGTTTTGAGTTGGCTTCGCTCAGGGGGAAGCTTAGCACATCGGTCGGCTCATCATGCTGCAGGTAGCGTTGGTTTAGTTGGTGGATGGTGGGATTGTCAACGAAGGCGAGGCTGATTTCAGCGTCCTGGATTCCCTCCCCCTCCAGCACAGCGTTGGCCGCCGCGCGCATCCAGGCTCGATCGATGGGAATGGTCTCCTGGGGGCTGGCCATGGCAATCTTGATCATCTTTTTATCATAGAGCGCGCCCCGCCCAGCTATCTACGGGAGGCCTGCGCGCCAGAAGAGGCACTGCTATTTATTTTTCGGTCATGGCTTCTTCGTCCCTGGCGTGTTGCGCGCTGTTGATGAGACTGGCCTTGCCGCGCTCGTCGATCTCCACACGGGCGGCCATGATGATGGGTTTTTCGCCCAGCATCTCCTGGGCCAGCGCCATGTAGTCGAGCGCCCCGTGGCACGTGGGCGCATAGGCGAAAATCGATTGGCCGAAGCTGGGGCATTCGGCGAGCTTGATGTTGCGACGGACGTAAGTCTTGAAAATCCTGGCCTTGGCCCAGGGCGCGGTGGAGCCGCGGCTCTTATCCAGGTAAGCTTGCAGATCGCCGACCACTTCCTGGGCCAGGCGAGTATTCGCCTCATACAGACAGAGAATAATGCCGCTCACCTTGAGAGCCGGGTTGATGCGCTTGGCCACCAGCGCCGTCGTTTCGAGCAGCTTGCCCATGCCGTGCAGGGCGAGGAAATGCGGTTGCAAGGGAATGAAGACCTCGCTGGCGGCCGACAAAGCGTTCAACGTGAGAACGCCGAGCGAGGGAGCGCAATCCATGAACACGAAATCGAACGCTCCCTCATCCTGCAAGAGAAGATCGCGCAGGATCACTTCGCGGCCCACGACGCCGGCCAGCTCCACCTCGGCGGCAGCCAGGTTGATGTCGGAGCTGGCAATCCACAGGCGCTCGCTGACCTTGCGGCGGACCTCGGCGAGAGGACGCGAGTTGACGAGCACGTCATACATGGAAGAGGATTTGCCGTCCGGCTCGATGCCGAGATGCGTGCTCGCGTGCGCCTGTGGATCAAGATCGATAACGCAGACGCGCTGGCCGCATTCAGCCAGGGCCGCGGCGAGATTGACTGCCGTCGTGGTCTTGCCAACGCCGCCCTTTTGATTGATGATCGCGATCCGTCGCATGAGGTTCTCCATCCTGCCGGCAGGTTTCACGGGTTGGCCGGCATTATAAGCGGAGCAGGTAAGCCTGGGAACCCCAAGCAAGTGTATGCAGCGGCTACTGGCGATCAGTCATCAAGCCACCGGGACAAGCCCGGTGGAGTGGTTCCGCAGATCTACCCTCAGGCAGGCAACCAACCGACTCTGCGAAACCACGCCAGCGCATCGCGCAACGACTCGAGCACGGGGCGGGGACTCAGTTGAAGCTCCTCAAGGCTGCGGCGGGCATTGAAGTGCATGACCCGGCGCGTCAACTTGACACCGGTGACCGTGGCGGCGGGCATGGTGTGCGTCACCAGGTCGGCAATCAATTCGCTCGTGTAAGCCGCCGCCAGGGCCACGCCATAGGGGACACGCCAACGCGGCTCCGGCAGGCCGGTCAGGCCGGCGAGAATGCGAAAGACCTCCTGGATGGATAGATTCTCATGGCCCAGGAGATAGCGTTGGCCCGGCCGGCCGCGTTCCATCGCATGAATCATCCCGCCGGCCACGTCGCGGACATCAATCAGGTTCAGCTCCGCATCGAGATATTCCCGGCGCTTGCCCCGGCAAAAATCCAGAATCATCTGCGTGGGCGGCGAACGGCCGAAGTCGCCGGGCCCAACCGGCAGGGTCGGATTGACGATGACAAGCGGCGCCCCGGCGCGCGCCAGCCGAAGCGCGTGGCGCTCGGCGAAGAATTTGGATCGGCAATAAGGCCCGACCACGTCCCGGATTGAGACGTTTTGATCCTCGGCGATGGGTCCGTCCTGGCGAACGCGCGTCAGGATGCTTTCCGTGCTCGTATGCAGAATGCGCCGCACACCTGCCGCCCGGGCAGCTTCCAGCACATGGACAGCGCCAAGATAGTTAACCTGGCGAAACAGGCCGCGGCGCTGGGTCCAGAGATTCGGATTGGCAGCCAGATGATAGACCTGGCCGCAGCCGCGCACGGCTTGCTCGACCGCCGTGCGATCTCGGATATCGGCGCGGCAAATCTCGATCTGATCGACGGGCAGATGGCTGACACGCGCTTGCGGGAGTTCCAGGACACGAACGCTGGCGCCGCGCTCCAGCAATTGGCGGACCAGGTGGCTGCCGATGAAACCGGCCCCGCCCGTCACCAGCACCAGGTTGCCGTCCGTCTTCAAGCCAGGCCCCGCCCCCGTCACGGCTTCTTGTACAAATCCAGATCATCTTTGCCGGTAATCAGTCGAAATACATCGCGCACCTGGTCGAATCCGGCGCGCAGGAAGAACTGGGAGTTACGCCCATAACTCTTGGCGCCAAGGATGAAAAATCCAGGTTCCGAGGTTCGCAGGCTCTCTGCCTTGGCAGCCGGAATGCCGAGCAAATCCGTGCCGGCATGCTTTAATAAAGAGGCCGCCACGTCTTTGGGCGCAAGCGAGGCGGGGCATTCCTCGATCTGAAGCTCGCGATACAAGCTGGCGTCGGGACTGAATCCGACATTGGCAATGACCCGGTCCACTTCCCAGGTCCGCCGCTTGCCGGCGCACAGCCCGCTGACGCGATACCCTTTGTCCGGGCCCGCCGTTTCGATCGATTCGACTACGGTCTGCGCATGAAACTCGACGTTGCCATCGGTTCTGGTGGCCAGCATGTTGGCGCGAACCGCCAGCCGGTCTCTTTCTCGCAGCGGATCGTTGGCGATGCGCCGCAGTGGTTGGGTGACCGCGGCCCGCGCCAACCAGATCACCCAGGTGCCGACGTCCTTCTCCGCAACGGCGGCCAGATTGCAGACCGTCGTCGCCGCGGAGTAGCCGCCGCCAACCACGAGGACATTCTTGCCTGCATAGGCGCCGCGCCGCTCACCGAGGATGTCGTCGAGTCCGTAGGCGATCTGGGCTTCCGCCGCGATTTCGCCGGCCGCCGGAATGCCGCCGTCGCCCATCCAGCGATGTTGGCCGTAGGTCCCGGTGCAATCCAAGACCAGGTCGGCTTCTACCGTGTGCTCGCGGCTCTTGGCTTCACGGACGAGCAGCCGAAACGGCTGCTGGGGCCGTTTACTGTGTGCGGGAACATCTTCTTTGAGCAAACCGCGTTTGCCGACGTAAAGCACATGACTGTCTGTTTTCACGGCTTCGCGCAGCCGGGGCGACTTGGCCAGCGGTTCCAGATAACTCGTGACGTGCTGACGGCCGTTAAGACAATCCGCGTCGCCCGGAAATTCATGGCGCGGATTGGCTTCGAGGATCGCCACTCTCCCCAGGGGCGTGCTGTTGATTCCGAACGGCGTGAAGAGGCGCACGTGGCCCCAGCGCTGCAGATGCTCGCCGATGCGTCCCCGCTCGTAGATCGTAACTGGGAAATTGAGGGAGCGCGCGTACAGAGCGGCTTCGAGGCCAATCGGGCCGGCGCCGAGAACGGCGATGCGCGGGTTGTCGCTCCTGGCCATCGCCACCTCCCTGCTGGTATGCGCGCCAACTCAGCGAATTGTAAGGCTTGTGCCCGGTTTACCTCAAGCTTGTTGTTGGCTGTCCGAAGCCCGCCAGTGCAGGATTTCGCCTTTCCCCAGGCTCACCAGATCGCCGCTAAAGCGTTGATAGGACCCGCGCATACGTTCTTCAGCGACGGCAAACCCCCAGGCGCGCAGTTGCCGCAGGTAGAGCGTCATGAACGCCGGTTGATAAGCGCAATCGAACCGGAAGGTGGGGAGCAGTTGCGGCAAGCTGCCGAACAGGGCGATCGTGCCGCGTTTCATACCGGCGCCGAGGCGGATGCCGGGCTGTCCGAAGATAAAAATCGAGCCGGCGATGAGCGAGACGCCGGCAAAATCCCCGCTGTCGCCGCCGACGGCAATGAGGCCGCGGCGCATGTTGCTGCCGATCTCGTTGCCGGCGTTGCCGTCAATCAGGATCACGCCGCCGCGCGTGCCGACGCGGCTGCCGCGATAGCCGGCGCCCACGAGATGACCGGCATTGCCATGCACGTGAATGTGGCCGCCGCGCATCTCCGCGCCGACCCAATCGCCCGCATGGCCGTGCAGGTGAATCGCGCCACCCTTCATCTCCGCGCCGAGGTGCATGCCGGCGTTGCCGTGGATGGTAATTCGGCCGCTGCTCATGCCGGCGCCGATCCATTTGACCCGGCTGCAGTCGCCTTCGATAACGATCTCGCTGTCCGCAGAATCGCCGGCGATCTTGAAGAACTCGGCCAGGGGCGCCTGGACATTGCCGTGCTGCAACGGCAGCCGGGCAATTTCGGCGACGGTCTTGCCCGCGAGCTGGTCGGGAGTGACACACTCCGCTTCCAGGGGGATGGTGGTGGTCCCGGTGTATTCGAGCGTGAGCATCGCGATTACGCCAGTAGTCGATGTAAATGCAGATGAAACGGGCCGAGCTTGCCGCCGTAGTTTCCGGCGCTGATGCGCAGGATCCCAGGCAGGCAGGCCGCGCGCACGCCGACGCGCGTTGCCTCTTCCACAGACGGCAGATCCAGGCCGTCCAGGACGATTTCGTAAACCGCATTGGCCCCGTCCGGCAAGGCGGAGTTGACCAGGCCGCGCAGCGTGGGGCAGTAGGCGTCGTTGGTGCTGGCGCGGAGTTTTTTGTAGCGGCTGCCGACCTTGCTGCCGCTGCGCACGATGCCGCCGGGGAAGGGGGCAATGACGCCGGCCAGAGGACGGATCGCCGCGACCGCGGCTTCCGCGGCCGCCAGGGCCGCCGCCTGCGTTTGACCCACGATCAAGAAATTGCCGCCGGCCACGCCCTTGGTGGTGCCGAAGACATCCTCGCAGGTAAACTCGCCGTCCATGACCGGTAAGCGCCAGTAGCGCCGGCCCTCGAGCTTCTTGCTGAACTGAAAGCCGTCGCCAAAGAAGCGCAGGTTGCCGCCGATGCGGACGCTTTTCTCCTTAACGATCGGCAGGCCGTTGTAGCACGCCGTCGTCGGGCAAGTCAAAATGCACTGGCCGACCCGGTTGACCAGGGCTTTTTGCAGAGCATCGCGGCTGAAGGCGAAGAAGAGGAGGCTGACGCCCGGCCGGCCGTCGGGGGTTTCACCGCGTTCGAGGACGCGTTCGATCCCCGCCTCGGCGTCGCAGCCGATGACGGAAGCGGCATAACCCGTGGCTTCGCGGCCGGCGGTCTCGGCCCAGGCCGGGGTCTCGGCGGTGACGAGTGCGCGCGCCGCGGTCATCGGGAAGGCTTCGGCGAACGTGTCCTCGATCGGGATGTCAGCGATGGTCAGCAAGCAGGGGACTCATTTTTTCGGCTCGGCGATGATTACCACCATGGTAACTTCAGGCTTGTTGTCCGCCTCCGGGGCCTCTTCCTCCTTGCCCTTCTTGCGCGGTTTCGGCCGGGAGGCCCCCTTCGCTTCCTTGCGCGTCGCCAGATAGAGCTTCACGATTTGATCCGCTTTGAGACTCTCGAAATCCGCGGTGTAGCCGGGAAGTTTCGGGTCGCTCCCTTTCAGTTCTTTCAGTTCCTTGGCGGTGTAACGTTTCGGCCGGCCCTTTTCGTCGAAATCGGCGGGCGGCTGCAAGATGCGCACCTTGACGTCGTCGCTGGGCCGGACCTCAATATCGCGCATCACCTGGCCAATGCGGAAGCCGTAGCCGGACGGCTGCAGGACCGGTTGCGGAATCTGCACGGTGAGGAGCTTCTGCGCCCCCTCGACGCGGGCGATCCGGCAAACCAGCGCGCCGACCGGCACGAGTTTGTCCTTGGCCTCTTGCTTGTCGGTCTTTTCTGATTTCTTGGCCGGTTTCTTGTCCTCGGCCAGCACCGGCCCCAGCAAAGCCAGCGCCAGTCCCAGGCACAGCCAGCCGCCGGCCGGTCGCATGATCTTGGCGAAAAGACTCATTTCACCGGCTCCGACACGATGACAATCATGATGGCTTTCTTGGGCTCCTTGACGTCGGCGGCGTCCTTGTCCTTGCTCTTCGATTTGTGTGCCGCCTTCTCCAGATGGACCTCCACGGTTTGCTCGGGCTTGAGGCTCTCGAAGTCGGCTTCATAGCCGGGAGCCTTGAGATCGGAACCCTTGAGCGCGCGTTTCTCTTTTTCGGTGAGTCTTTTCGGTTTGCCCTTGTCGTCGTATTCGACCGGGAGCAGCAGCGTGCGCACTTTCATGTCGTCGTTGGCGACGCAGTCGATCCGCTTGACGTCGTCCTTGAACGTGACCAGGTTTTGCTGGTTCTTCATGATCTCGAGGCGGATGCTGTTGATAGAGTTGGGATCGCGATTGCCGATCAATTGCCGTTGCAGGTTGGCGATGTTCTGGGCCGCGCCGGCGTTGTCCTGCGGAATCTTGATGGTGACGCGCACGGTGAAGGTGCGTTCCTTCGCATCGATCTTGACCAGCTTGCCCTTGAGCAGATCCGTGCGGACCTTCTCCTTGCTGGCCTTCTTGGCCGGCTTGGCGTCCTTCTTGGAAGTATCAGACTGATCGTCGATGGGGGCAGCGGCCAGAAGGGCCGCCAGCACAATCAGCAAGGCGCAGGTGGAGTAGAACGGAATTAATTCCGTTCTACGGACAAGGCGTCGCATTGGAGAAAACTCCTCTCGCACCGTGGTCAAATCCCTTCCCCAGCGTCTGTCAATTTAACCCAGCGCGGCGTGCGACACAATCAAATTCCGCAAAGTCAGCGAATCGGCATCACCGGCTGGATGGGGCTTTTGTAGTGCGTGCTTGGAAACGAGCTGGGAGGCGGGTATGGACTGGAGCCGAAGCCGCGCTGCATGAAAGACGGCAGCGACAGGTTGGAAAAGAAGTTACGGATGCTGAACGAAGAACTGGCCTGCGACGGCAACGAAGGATTCACGATCGCCGTCCGGGTGTCGATCGGCGTGAACTTGATGTCACGCGGGCTTATCGGCCGCAGGAAGCTGTTTGTCTGGGCCGAAACCATGCCTGTCACCGCCAGCAAGAGCGCCGCCGAGCAAATAAGAGTGCGCAAGATGGACCTCCGTTTCCGGAAGGGAATCTCGATTATGTTCCGGCTGGAATAAGGGTGGGGAGAATAACAAGTGGCCGGCTGGTGTCAATGGCGAAATCCGGCATTATGCTTCTGGTCTCAAGCACCTATTCCGAAAGAGGTTATGATGACGGGCGAGTAAACACCGTCACTCCGCCACGTCTTCATGGGAATCAGGTCAGCGGGTTCCAGACACCTTTTTTGTGCAAAGCCATCCAGGATTGAATCATGCCGTTTTTTCCGGTCTTAACCCCAGTTGACCCCTGTTCCAAACAAACGGCCGCTAACTTCCAAAAATCCAGCTGCAGAGGACAAGTAGCCTATTGATTACCGCCTCATTGCCGTGTAACTTTAAGCAAAATGGCCGGTTTGGGATAAATGAGAGCCATGAACAAACTGGTCGTGTTGTTCCTTCCGGCTGGCGCGGTTGCCTTTCCGAACGTATCTTGTTCGGGCCACGGGTAATGGATGCTAAATCTTGATCTCGCGGGGAGTTCCGAAGGATTTGCTCCTCGGTTCGCGGTCGGCTGTACCGGCGCTAAGCCGCAGCTGAACCTGGCAAGGCCAAGCCAACCGGAGCTGGTCCATGCGCAGGGTTGTTGTCACGGGTCTGGGCATTGTCGCGCCGAATGGGATCGGCAAAGACGCATTCTGGTCGGCCTGTCTCAAAGGCCACAGCGGCGTCGGGCCGATCCGCAGCTTCGACGCGTCCGGCCACCCGGTAAGAATCGCCGCGGAAGTGCACGACTTCGATGCCGGCGCCTATCTCACCAACGGCCACCGCAAGAGCCTGAAGGTCATGAGTCGCGCCATGCAATTTGCCGTCGGCGCCGCCGGGATGGCTGCTCAGGACAGCGGGCTGGAAATGACGCGCGAGAACCCCGAGCGCGTCGGCGTGGTCATGGGCACGGGCATCGTGCCGGTCGACCTGGCCGAGCTGGCCCCGGCCCTGGTGGAAGCTTGCGACGAGAACGGCCGCCTCGTGCCGGCGCGGCTGGGAAGGCATGGCGGCTCCGCCCTGTTCCCGCTGTGGATCCTCAAGCACTTGCCCAACATGGTGGCGGCGCACATTTCCCTCCTCCTCAACGCCCAGGGGCCCAACAGCACTGTCACCACCGCCTGCGCCGCCGGAACCCAGGCCGTGGGCGAGGCCTTCCGGCTCATCGAGCGCGGCGACGCCGACATCGTCTTCGCGGGCGGCGCCGACAGCCGCATGGATCCGTTGCTGCTCCTGGCCTACACGGCCCTGGGCGCGCTCAGCCGCGCGGAAAGGCCGCCCGCCGAGGTGTCGCGGCCCTTTGACGCCTACCGCGACGGCTTCGTGCTCGGCGAGGGCGCCGGCGTGCTCGTGCTCGAGGAGCTGGAGCGCGCCCGGCAACGCCAGGCCACCATCTACGCCGAGGTGCTCGGCTTCGGCAGCAGCTTTGACGCCTACGCCGTCACCAAGCCCGACCCCGAGGCCCGCGGCGCGGCCCGCGCTATCGAATGGGCCCTGAAGGAAGCCCGCGTCGATCACCGCGACATCGACTACATCAATGCCCACGGCACCAGCACGCGCCTCAACGACCAGATGGAAACCGTGGCCGTCAAGCGCGTCTTCGGCGAAGGCGCGCGGGCCCTGCCGCTGTCGTCGATCAAGTCCATGGTCGGCCACCTGATCGGCGCCGCCGGCGCCGTGGAAGCGGCGGCGCTGGCCCTGACGCTCAAGGACGGCGTCCTGCCGCCGACCATCAACCTGACGCAGCGCGATCCGGAATGCGATTTGGACTACGTGCCGAACACCGCCCGCGATTATCCCGTCCGCACCGCCATGTCCACCAGTTTCGGCTTCGGCGGCCAGAACGCCGCCCTGGTCATGCGCCGGCTGGCGAGCTAGATCACCGTGCCTGTCGCGCGCATACCAACCCGAAGCGTCAGCGAGGGCCCAAAACCTTCTCGCAGAGGCACAGAGAAAGCAGAGAGCGCAGAGTATGAGTACTCAATGCCGGCGTGATCGGAGTGTGATGGCTGGACTACGTCTCCACCGGGCTTGTCCCGGTGGCTCGGTGACTGGTGGCCAGTAACCGCTGCCTACATACCGGTGGCCGCCGCCGTGCTTGTCCCGGTGGAGCCACGACTGAGGGCCCGCTCGTCCCTCAGGACGCCACGGCCTGCCTTGCGTCCAGCATTTGCCTGAGCCCCTTCAGGGCCGGCGTAAACTGCGGCTGCTCCGCCAGGGCGGCACGCCACTGCGCTTCCGCCTCGGCCAGCCGGCCCTGCTCGCGATACAGCACCGCCAGGTTGTGCCGCGCCTTGTGGCTGCGCAGGCCCGTGTCCAGGCTGGCGAAGTGACTCCCTTCCCAATGCTCCATGAGATGCAGGAAGCAGCGCTCCGCGCCCACCCGGTCGCCGTGCTCGCGCCGCACCAGGCGCTCCTGGAACAATAACTCACAGTCCTGCGGATAATGTTGCTGTCCCGTCTTGCAGGCCGCCAGCGCCTGGTCATGCTCGCCGAGCTGGCGATGGCACTGCACGAT
>DASZFN010000864.1:0-2348 GCA_035939715.1 Gemmataceae bacterium
GGGCAAGCCCCATTCAGCGTCCGTGCTCGCGTGATAATTCGGCGTGTGCGATCGAACGCGAATGTGGCAGCTCACGGACGGCCCCTCCGTGCCAATGATCGTGAGACATCGGAGTCCTGAAAGTTTAGCCTTGAGGGCTTAGGACAACCATCACATGGTCATGCCAAGCAAAGAAGCGAAAACGAACGGTGCTGCTGGGATTGATGCTGAGGGAGGCCGGAGGCCTACCGCAGTGCCGGCCCCGGCGACGGCGGCCCCCGAACTGTTGGATCGGCCACGGCGGCGGACTTTTACGGCGCAGACGAAGCTGCGTGTTTTGGCGGAGACCGACGGCGCGGCCGACGTTGGTGGGATCGGAGCGATCCTGCGCCGGGAAGGCTTGTACTCGTCGACCCTGACGGACTGGCGCCGGCAGCGCGACAGCGGTGCTCTTGGTGCGCTGACGCCGGCCAAGCGGGGACCCAAGTCGGCGGCACGCAACCCTTTGGCAGCGGAACTGGTGCAGGCCAGGCGGGAGAATGCACGGCTCGGGCGGCGATTGGAGCACGCCGAGGCGATCATCGAAATCCAAAAAAACACTCGTGGACCGCGGTCCCGCCTGTGGACGTAGAAACGGTTTCACTTGGAGGGGAGCGGCCGTCAACTTTTGGTGGTGTATACCCCGTATATGTCCTCCAGGCTGCCCCCGTGGGAGTTTCTTAGGAAAGTTGCAGCCCTGCTGGGTATCCCGCTGGCGACGCCAGACAGCGACGACAAGTCATGACGGCAGCGGTCGTCTCGCTGGCGACGACTCCCGGTCTGACCGCCGGCGCCTGCGCGGCCCTGAACGTGTCGCGCGCCAGCGTCTACCGTCGGCGTGCCGGTCTGGCCCGGCCGTTGGCCGCGCTTCGGCCCAGGCCGAGCCCACGGCGCGCGCTGGCTGTCGTGGAACGTCGAGCCATACTCGACCTTCTGCGCGCGCCGCGTTTTGCCGACCAGGCACCCGCCGAGGTCTACGCCATCCTGCTCGACGAGGGCGTCTACCATTGCTCGATCCGCACCATGTACCGCATCCTGGCTGCCAACCAGGAAGTCCGTGAACGCCGCGATCACTTGCGCCATCCGGTCTACAAAAAACCGGAACTACTGGCGCAAGCACCCAACGAGGTCTGGTCGTGGGACATCACGAAATTGATGGGGCCGGCGAAATGGACGTATTTCTACCTCTACGTCATCATCGACATCTTCAGCCGAAGAATTGTCGGCTGGTGCGTCGCCGACAGAGAAAGCGCGACCCTGTTCAGGGCACTGTTCAACGATGCCATCGCCAAGCATTCCGTGCCGCCCGGCCAGTTGACCCTGCATGCCGACCGTGGCGGTCCCATGCGAGCCAAAACCACGGCGCTCCTGCTCGCCGATCTCGGCGTCACCAAATCCCACAGCCGGCCGCATACGTCCAACGACAATCCGTTCTCGGAAAGCCACTTCAAAACCATGAAATACCAACCCCAGTTCCCACAGCGCTTCGGCTGTATCCAGGATGCCAAGGCGTTCTGCCGCAGCTTCTTCGACTGGTACAATCGGGAGCATCACCACGCTGGCATCGGCCTGATGACGCCCGATCAGGTGCATTACGGTCAGACTGATGCAATCCACGCCGCCCGCCAGAACACCCTCGATGGCGCCTTCAACAGAAACCCGGAACGCTTCGTCAGAAAGCAGCCCGAACCGCCCGCAAAGCCAATTGCGACCTGGATCAATCCATCCGCCGTTTCAACTCCGAAATGCAACAGGATGGCATAGACGGCATGGCGGAGTGAGTGGCGGGAGTAAAGGTCGGGGTCAAGGGCTTCAGTCGCCGGAGGCGATGCGAGCGCCGCGAGCACCCTTGAGGCCGAGCTTTTCTTCCGCCAGACTTTGCCATGTTGTGTATGCCAGTGTGCTTGATGGTCAGATGGAGACGATCCTGAAAATATGTACCTGACCTCCCACTTTGGATTCGCCGCCATGGCGTCCGGCAATGATTTGGAATCCCGACGTCATCGCCTTCAACATAAACACCGGAATGCTTCGTCAGAAAGGAGCCCGAACCATCGCAAAGCCAATTACGACCTCGATCAATTCACCGAAGAAAACTCTAACAATCCGAGCTTAAATTCGACACTGGGCTGTCTCAAAGTCGTTGACACGTTCCGGGCCGGGTTCTCCGCGCTCACCCTGAGCGCCCTGCACGCCTGCAACGCCCGGCGCTCCGACCGATCCAGCCTCACCCTTGGGTCCTGCAGGTCCGGGCGGGCCCGGTTCTCCGCGCTCACCCTGAGTGCCCTGCACGCCCGCAACGCCGGGCGCTCCGTCCGATCCAGCCTCAC
>DASZFN010000865.1:0-5678 GCA_035939715.1 Gemmataceae bacterium
CAAGATGCTGGCGATGGACGGCAATACGGCGACGTACATGCAATACGCCTACGCGCGCATCCGCAACATTTTTCGCAAGGCCAACGAGGATCCGGAAGCACTCCGGCGACTTCCGCCCCAGCCTTATTTGGAGCACCCGAACGAGCGCGCTCTGGCCATGCAGTTGCTGCGCCTGGGGGAAGCGCTGGAAACCGCTGCTGCCGAGCGCAAGCCGAATGCAATTACTCCTTATCTCTGGGACCTGGCCAAGAGTTACAGCGGTTTTTATCAAAATTGTCCGGTCATCAAGGCCGAGACGCCGGTGCTGCGCCAGGGCCGGCTGCTGCTCTGCGATTTAACGGCGCGTGCCATCGAACTGGGCCTGGGCCTGCTCGGCATCCAGACCGTGGAGCGCATGTGACCGCCAAGCTGCGCCGCCCAGCGCGCGTATTGCGCTTGCAGCGCTTGCCGAGGGCACGCGTTCTTGATAAATTGTCGTGCTACCGGGCACCCTTCTGGTTAATCATCAGAATTCGTGAGACCAATCATGCTTGAAGCAAACCAGCCGGCAGTCGGGCCGATTCGCTCCTTGCTTGCCCGGGGACCTGTGCGCCGGTTTTTGCTCAAGGCTGTTGGGAACTGGCGCGAGCGGCATCGCCGGCCGTTCAATTACCTGATCCACATTCCGGGAATTCTGCTTGCCGTGGCTGGAGTCTTCCTGCTCTTCTTCTTGCCCTGGTACTGGGGAGTTGCCGCTATCGTGATTGGCTATTTCTTGCAGTGGCTCGGGCATCTGGCGGAAGGCAACGACGTCGGCGAATGGGCGGCGATCAAGCGGATGCTCGGTCTGCCCTATGTCGGCATTGCACCGCGAAAGGCGGAGGAGAAGCAAGCCGCTGCGGCGCCTATTGTTGGTACGGGGCAAAATCCAACTCCGAATACGAGTATCGGTGTCTGAGCTTTGCCTGGTCGAGCAGGCTTCTCTTGTTACGCCCGTCGTCCTATCCCCGCCTTTTTCACTCTCCCAATCGGCATTTCCCATAGTCCTTGCCAAATCGGCACGTCCCGCAAATCCGGCAAAACTTTCCTGAATCGCCACCAGCGGATTGCCGATACAGCCTATAACATTCCGATTTCGTGCGTTACAGGCTGCGCGAACCGCAAAGGCAGCGCGCCAGGACCGAGTCGGCGAGTTCCCGGACCGCCGCTCCCCCACGAGCGGGAGCGGTCTGTTTCAACGGGGTGGAAGCATATGCGTTGGAAAAAAGTGATCGCTGGGCTGGCGCTTTCGGTTGCCGGGGTGGTCGGCTGCAAGCAGACCTGCTTCCTTGAAAAATGCGATTACGATCACTGGACAGCAATTTCGACCGCCATGCCGAGATTGGAATACGACCCCAGCCTGTCCGTGTCCCCCAGCATCGCCGCCATCCCGCAACCCAGCCGCGTGAACGACCCGGACCGCAAACTGCGCTTCCTGACCTTGCAAGAGGCCTTTGCCCTGGCGCTGGAAAACGGCACGACGGGCCTGCAGAGCATCCTCAATCCGGGACAAGCGAACCCGCTCTCGGTCGGCTTCAACCGCCAGGGGCCCGTGGCGGGCACGGATGCCATTCGCGTTTTCAGCCTCGATCCAGCCATTGTCGGCTCCGGCATCGAGTCCTCGCTGTCGAAATTTGACACCTTTTGGACCACCAGCGCCACCTGGAATACCACCGACCAGCCTACCCAGGGCCTGAATCAGTTTAACAACGGTACCTCGGCCACGGTCTCCACGGCCGTGTTGAAGCCGTTGCCGACAGGCGGCGTGGCCGGCATCACCTTCAGTACGCAATATCAGGACCTGACGCGGCCGCCGACCGGCTTCAATTTGCTCAATCCCGCGTTCCTTCCCCGACTGCAGTTCCAGTTTGAGCAACCGCTGCTGCAAGGCTACGGCATTGAAATCAATCAGCTGCGCCCGACCCATCCGGGCAGCGTCTTGACTCCCGGCGCGATTGGCGGCCCGACGGGCGGCCAGACGGGCATCGGCAGTGAAGGCATTTTGATCACGCGGCTCAACTTCGATCAGCAACGGCTGGAGTTCGAGAAGAACGTTGACTTCATGCTGTTGAATGTCGAGACCGCTTACTGGAACCTCTATGACGCGTACTGGACCCTTTACGCCAACGAGGCCGCGCTCCGCCAGGCCTTTGAAGCCTGGAAGATTACGCGGTTGAAGTTCGAGGCCGGCAGTGCCGCTACCCAGGACCTCGCCCAGTCGCGCCAGCAATACGAACTGTTCCGCGGACAGCGCTTGACCTCTCTGGGCCAGGTTCTAGAAAGTGAACGGCAATTACGCGCTCTGCTCAACCTGCCGGGCGAGGACGGCACGCGCCTGGTGCCGATTGATTCGCCCACGCTGACTGCCTATGACCCTGATTGGGACACGGCGGTGCATGAAGCCCTGACCTTACGTCCGGAACTGATCCAGGCGCGTAACGACCTCAAGCGCTCGCAGCTCGAGCTGATTCTGGTCAAGAACTCGCTCTTGCCCGACCTGCGCTTCACTTCAACTTATGGGATAAACGGCATCGGCACCTCGCTTGAGGGGACGGTCAACAATGCTTTCCGCAGTCTCGCCGGCGACCGCTTTGTCGATTGGAGCCTTGGCCTGCGCTTGACCGTGCCCATTGGCTACCGCGACGCGCACGCCCAGACACACATCACGCGCTTGAACCTGGAACGGAGCTATCGCGCCTTGCAAGATTACGAAGCAAAAGCCATGCGCGATTTGATCCTTGAATATCGGCATATGCAAGAATTTCATGAGCAAATTGGCATCCAGCGCTCGCAACGTCTGGCGGCCGCCGACCAGCTCAATGCCCGCTCGCAGCGCTATGTGGCCGGCAAGGAAACGCTGGACATTCTGCTGGAAGCGCAGCGCGTCTTCGCGGTGGCCTTGCAGAACGAATATGCGGCGATTCGCGATTACAATAACGCCCTGGCGGCCTTTGAGTTCACCAAGGGCACGCTCCTGCAGCGCGATAATGTGGCGATTGCGGAAGGGCAGCTACCCCTGTGTGCCCAGAAACGCGCCGTGGAGCACGAACGCGAACGCTCGGCCGCAATTACCCTGCGCGAGCGGGCCAATCCCGTTTCGCAGCCGTGCTGGAATTCGGCTCAGGGATGCATGCCCGGATCTCCGCAACTCCCGGCCAATGATGCAGCGCCGGTGGCGTCCCTTCCGGTGCCGGAGATGTTGAAGGACAAGGCGCCGTTGCCGGACATTACGGCTCAGGGAGCCAGCGCGCCGTCCGCCGCCGTCGAGAAGTCCCCCATGAAAGTGTTGCCGCCCAGCTTGCCCGCAGGTCTGTCCACGTCGTCGAGCTCGGGTAGCACGGGCGTGCTCATGATGGAAGTCCCGGTCACGCAAAAGTCGATCGGGCCTCTGCCGGCTTCCAGCACGGGAAGCGACAGCGGCACATGGAAGATGCCTTGAGCTAGTCCGGTAACTCCTTGACGTAGATATTCTTGAACCAAAGTTTATCGCCGTGATGCTGTAGCTCGATCGGCCCTTTTGCAGGCAGCGGCTGGCCCGGCTCCCAGTAGTTCTCGAGCGGCACCTTATCCACGACCAGTTCGCCGTTCAGGTAGACCGTCACCTCATCGCCCTTCATGATGATGTGAAACGTATTCCATTCACCGACCGGCTTGTCCGCGACCTTGGTTGGGTCGCTGGCATGTTTCTTGTTGTTGTACAGGCCGCCCGAGCCGCGCGGGTTGTCCCAGATCTGCACCTGCGGATTGCCGCGCAGGTAAATGCCGCTGTCGCCCTTCTTGCCGATCTTCCAATCGACATAGAGTTCAAAGTTGCCGTAATCCTTTGCCGTCTGCAGGCTCTGCCCATGACCGTCGTAATTCAAGATGCCGTCCTTCACGGTCCAGTGGGGCAAGTACTTCTCGTTGGCCTGCTTCTGCTTCGCTTCCAGTTGCTCGGGGGTAAGCTTCTTGCGGTCGGGCAGCTCGACGAGACCTTGCCAGTTGGTTAGATCCTTGCCGTTAAACAGAGCAGTGAAACCGGGGGGAGGAGTATTATCGTTCGGACCGGCCTTTTCTTCGCCGTTTACGGCGAGGGCCAGAACAATGATCGCAGCAACGCTGGACAATGCTTGCAACTTCATGATGATCTCCAGGGGGCACAAGCAGTTGGAAGGTAGTGCACTTGGTCGGTGTAGATTCTATATCAGCGCGCGAGGATGGTCAAAAGAATAAGCGTCTCCGTGATCAGCACAAAACCGTCAATAATAATTGCACCATAGACCCTTCGCAGTCCGGCAGGACTGGGTTCCTCGTCCAGTCCCGCCATGCGGATCAACAGCCAGATCGAATAGAGATTCAGCAGCGGCGGCAAGACGATCATGCCGAGGAAAGAAGCACGCCACGCCCGGGCCGCCAGAGCATCCGGATTCCATTGAATAGAGGCATCCGAGCCCACCAGGTCCTCCGAGCCCACAGTCTGACCGGGGACACTGCCGACTTCTCGATCGGTGTCTTCGCCGGCAAATTCTTCGGCGGGCGGGCCGCTTCGAAACTGCGACGTTGTCTTCACGGGGCTAAGTGGCCTGTCCGGTTCCCCTTCCATAATGTCGGTGTCGTCTTCATTGGAAAGGTTGTACTCGGCAGTGGACTCCTGTTCGTCAAACGACTCCAGCGCCTCCTGGGCTTGTTGGAGCTGACTCTGCGGCACGTGAAGCTCTATGTTGGCGAATGCCGAGTCCAGGCCTACGAAGGCACCTGCGGCCTCCGCGCCCGCGGAGAATACGGTGATGCCGGCATCCTGCAGGTAATGCTTGACCATTTCCGCATCAATGGGATTGCTGTAAGTCGCGAGCCTGACGATTTTCTCCGTCATGGCTGGATCCCCCCAATAAATCTGCCGGCGTCTCACTCAACGCGACAGAAAACGGCCTTTAGATAGCGGCCCTCCTGCACATGCGCCAGGAACGGATGGTCTGAACCGGCTCCGCTTACATCCAGGATTTGCAGGACACGTCCCGCTTGCCAGGCAGCTCGGCGTAGAGTCTCCAGGAAGCTTTCTTCGCTCACGAGGCCGGTGCACGAGCAGGTCAGGAAAATCCCGCCCGGCGCCACGGCCTGGAGCGCCAGGCGGTTCATGTCCAGGTAACGTTTCAGCGCGTAATCGACGGACTCGCGGTCGCGCGTCTGCTTGGACGGATCGAGCACCACGACGTCGAAGCGCTCGCCATTGGCCAGGCTGTCACGCAGCCAGGGGAAAAGATCGGCCTGCACGAACCGGACCCGAGCCTTATTGAGACTGGCGTTTTGCCTGGCCAGTTCAAGGGCCTGCTCGTCGAGGTCCACGCCGGTCGCCTCCGTGGCGCCGCCCAGGACCTTGGCGCAGACCGCGAAACCGCCGCTGTTGCAGCACAAATCCAGGACGCGCCGGCCGCCGCAAAAGCTTGCCAGCATCCGCCGGTTGTCACGCTGATCGAGAAAGAAACCGGTCTTGTGCTTGCTGCCGGGAGCCACGCGAAAACGGACGCCGTGCTCGGTAATGATCCCCGGCGGCGGCGCCTCGGGAGAGCGGCAATCAAAGGACTCCTGCTTCTGGATATGTTCCTCGGCGAACCAGTAGAACCGGCTATCCGGAAAGTGCCGGCTGAGGACATCCTGGATCACCGAGCGGAAGCGGTACATCC
>DASZFN010000866.1:0-2092 GCA_035939715.1 Gemmataceae bacterium
GGCTGGCCTGAACCATCCGAATATCGTGCAGATTTATGAGGTTGGGAACGCCGACGGCCGACTCTACTTCACAATGGAGTTCGTGGAGGGAGGCAGCCTGGCGCAAAAGCTGGCGGGTGTTCCGCAGCCGGTCCGTCAAGCGGCGACTCTGATGTCCACGCTGGCCGAAGCGGTCCAGGTGGCCCATCAGCATGGCATCATTCATCGAGATCTGAAACCGGCGAACGTCCTGCTCACAGGCGAGGACATCCCAAAAATCGCCGACTTTGGACTCGCACGGCGCATGGGAGAAGCAGCAGCGCTGACACAAAGTGGTGTCCCACTGGGAACACCGAGCTACATGGCTCCTGAACAAGCCGGAGGAAGAGCCAGCGCGGTCGGCCCAGTGGTGGATGTCTATGCGCTTGGGGCGATCCTGTACGAACTGCTGACAGGCCGTCCTCCGTTCCGGGGGGAGTCGGGAGCGGAAACCGTGCAGCAAGTGCTTTGCCGGGAGCCGGTGCCGCCGTCACGGTTGAATCCCAGAGTGCCGCGCGACCTGGAGACCATTTGTCTGAAATGTTTGCGCAAGGAACCGGAGCGTCGCTACGCCAGTGCCACGGCGCTGAGCAGCGATCTCACTCGCTTTCTCGAAGGCCGGCCGATTCAGGCTCGACCCCTCAGCCCGGTAGCGAGGTTGGGTCGCTGGTGCCGGCGCAACCCGACTTCCGCGGCGCTCTTGGCGACGGCGCTGGCGTCAGTCGGACTGGCTATCGGTGGTGGCTTATGGATGGAGAGATTGCGGGCTGAGCGTCGCGCGGAGACTGCGCGGCAGGAAGGGCGCCAGTGGCAGGCCGTGGAAGCCGCCGTGGAGAAAGCGGCCATTCTCGGGCAACAGGGGCGTTGGTCCGAGGCGCTCGCGGCGCTGGAAGGAGCACAAAGTCTCATGGACTCCTCGACGCCCGAAGATCTCCGCAACCGCCTGCGGCAGGCCCGCGCCGATGCGGAGATGGTTGCCCAACTCGAGGAGATCCGGTTGCGGTTGTCGGACAGCAGGGCGAGCCAGGAGACCACCTCCGTTTCCCCCGGGAAAGTGTATGCGGACACCTTTCAAAACTACGGGATTCCTTTGCTGGCCCTGGAGCCGGGCGAAGCAGCGGCTCGGATCCGGATCTCATCCATCCGCCCCACGCTCCTGCAATTCTTGCACGACTGGCTCTTTAGGGGGTCAGACGAAACTCGAGCTCGATTGCGTGACGTTCTCGACCGGGCCGACGACGATGACTGGCGACGCGCCTTTCGCAAATCGCTCATCGCGAAAAACGCCGACGAACTCGTCGCGCTGTCACGCGAACCGGCGGCGCCAGACCAGCCGCCGGTTGTCCTCTCTTGCCTGGGGGGCGCCTTGGCGGGTGACAAATACAAAAACGAAGCACTGCTGCTCCTGCGTCAGGCGCAGCAGCGGCATCCGGGAGATTTTTGGATCAATTATCTCCTCGGCCAGCATTGCAGCAAAGAAAGCCCGCAGGCGGCGGTCGGCTACTTTCGAGTGGCGGTCGCCATCCGCCCCAGCAATGACCGAGTCTATCGGATGCTCGCGAGCGCTTTGCTCGATACCGGGGACAAGGAAGGGGCCATTGCCGCCGAGCGTGAGTCCATTGCCCGCAACCCCAATGACAAGCGCGCCAAGGATTTGGCGAACGCCTTGACTCCCAAACGTGGAATGGAGGACGTCCGCGCGGCCTGGCAGGAGAGACTTCTGAAACCCAACCCGAAGGATCATAGATCCTGGCACGGCTATCCCCAGCTGTGCCTGTACGTCGGAAATGTGGAAGCGTACCGTGTTGGCCGCAAGGCCATGCTCGAACATTTCGGCGACGTAACCAACGACTGGGTCATCGCCGAGCGCACCAGTATGGCCTGCCTGCTCCTTCCTGATTCCCCAGATGAGCTGCGACGGGCGGCCCACCTGGCGGACGTCGCGGTGGCCGTCGCGGAAAAATCCAGCGAACCCGGCAATGCTTACGTGAAGTTCGTTAAAGGTCTCGCCTTGTACCGGCAGGGACGGTACGCAGAGGCACTTCCGTTCCTGCAGCAGTCGGCATACAAACTT
>DASZFN010000867.1:0-4800 GCA_035939715.1 Gemmataceae bacterium
GTATGCACGTGGATCATGAGGCCCAGATAGTTGCGTTCGAGAATGTTCTGCCCCAGGGTCGTAAAGTTCAAACGCCGCCAGCGCCCGCCCACGAAGACCTCGCAGAACGTGTGACTGGCAAAGCCGCTGCCCCCGGAAAGGGCGCCGTAAGCATGTCGCATTCAATGCCTTGGAGTGCGGCAGAATGAGGTGCGCCGCGCGGGCGCCCAGACATGGCCGGTGCGGCAGGGAAGCCGCAATGGTCTCCGGCAGACCTAAGGGGTTACTTTGTTACCAGACCGGGGGCGTGCGAACGGTCGGTATCTCTCGACCCGAGTTAACCCTTCCCTCGCGCCGCCTAAGAGCCAGGATTTGGCGCGACGGAAGCGACCGGCGGAACTTCTGCACATCCACGTTTGTGGCCCATACTGCCAGAAGTGCGGCGGCTTTGTCGCACGAAAGCATCCCAGGCCGGGAAGGTTCCCGAAGACCCAAGCAGTCGGCGCAGGACACCGGCGGTATGGAATGACGATCAGCCAGTCTCCAAAGCTCAATGTTCTTGGGAAGGTGGCCATCTCGACTGGCATCGCCGCGGCCGTCCTGTCCCTTGTTCTTGGCGTCACCATCATCGAAACCACGCCGCACCAACAACACCCTGAGTTCCTCTGGCGGTTCCGAGAATGGCCCTATGCCCTTTGCGGCATTGTATTCCTGATACTTGCGTCGGTTGCCTTTGCCTGCGGCCTGACGGCCAGATGCACGGGCGCTGGCAATGCGGGGGTGGGTTTAGCGGTCTTTGGGTGTGCTCACCTGGGGTTCCTTTCGGCGTCTGTTGGAGTCCCGTTTGTCATGTTGATAATGATCTCGGGTAGATGGTTGCTCGAGGGGAAACCTGAACGCAAAGCCGGCCCGCCCGAAGCACAAGCCGACCGCCCATCGGGGAGCGAGCAAGAGCAAACAAGATCAATGTGACAAACAGAGCTTTTGCCGGTTATTCTCTATGGCACTCTTCATTTGTTATGGCTCTTTGTGGGCGTACTTATTGCTTGGTTTTCATGAGCCAAGAAGCAAGCGCGAGAAAAGGAAAGAAACGACGAGCCCACCCCGGCTGGGCAAATGCAGCAGCAAGCGCATTGGTAGACCTCAGGCGCGGTGGCGCGCCGACTCCGTTTCCTGAGGCCCGTTTGCGCAACGCCGACAGAGCTGCTTTCAGCCGATTGACAGGCCGCAGACTACACCCCATACTGCGGATTTCCCTGGCATCCTCGGGTGAGCCTTGAACTTCATCCTGCAACCCTGGCAACTCCTGCTGCTCATCCTGGCCGGCTGGGTCAACCGTCAGCAGTAGCAGGTCATCGACTACCTACGCACCGAAAACCAGGTCCTCAAGGAAAAGCTCGGCGGTTGCACCGGCGAAGGCGTACTGGTCCCGCTTGTAGTCCAGGGAGGAGCTTTCCCCTTCGTGCAACAACGCTCCATCAGACCGTCGTTCATTTCGTGATGCCGGTAAGCTACCAACTCATCCAAATAGTTTCTTGTTTCCTTGCTTTGGAGCGGCCACCGGCAGCGTGGTTCGCCATGTCGAACGTTGCGGTCCTCCAGTCATCGCGCTCACTCATCGAGAAGATCGATGGCATCGACGCCGAACAAGTAGCCCGTCGAGGCCACGTTCTTGCCGGCCACCGTGAAGCGCAGGCGGTGCTGGCCGGCGGTCAGCTGGTGGTTGCCCAGCTCCAGGGAACCCGACGGGCTGACCCGGCCGCAGTAGAGGTCGAATTCGCCTCCAACTGCGTGGTCATCGATCGCGATGTGAATCTTGCCATAATCCGGCGCCGCTGTCGCCAGAACGCGGACCCGGTACTTGCCGGCTTGGTCGACCTTGAATCCCAGCTGGGCAAAGCCGCCTTTTTTGGCCACGCAAACCAACTGCACGCCGTGGCTCCACATTCCTCGACCCCAGTCTTTCATGTCCTGGCGATTGCACTCGCATTGGCGGCGGGCCAGGATCGGCAGCGACTCCGCTTCAAAGCGGACGCGCGGCTTTTCGGAATGGGGCGCCCCCAGCTTCAACCAGAGCGCGTCGTTGCCGTAGGCGGCGGCGTAGGCATAGGACATCACGCCGTAACCGTGATTGCCCCAATGCGGACCGAAGCTATTGCGGAAAAACAGGACACCGCCACCAGGTTTCTTCGCATCGTCCTGATAGCCGGTGAAGGCGATGCTGTGACCGTCTTCGACCTCCTGCGCGAGCGGCAGGTGCAGGATCTCGTGCCCATCGAGCTTCTTCGGCCAGCGCAGGCCGCAGGCCACCGGATGGCCGTGCACCAGTGCCTGCTTGATCTCCGCCAGTTCACCGGCGCTGAGGCCGGTCTTGACATCCCAGCGCTTGATCCAATGCACCTTCCAGCACTCGCTGCGCGCCTTGGCATCGACCAATGCTTCTCTGGACGGCTTGCGCCTCGGCTCGCGGGTGATGGCGTAGGGCATCAGCTTGGAAGTACAAATGCCGTACACGTTCAGACCGTGCGCCGCTTGGTAGAACATGGCCTGGTCGTCGGCCTTGGTCGCCGAGGCTGCGTGAGCGGCCCAGATCAGGAATTCCTCGGAGAGCCGTTTGACCTTGTCGGGCGCACTTTTCGCCAGCTCGAGTTCGACCAGGGCGGTTATGGCAAACAGGGAGCAGTCGCCGCGGGCGCCTTGTCGCAGCGGCGTCAGGCCGAACTTCTGAAACTTGGGTCCAAGATCGACCGTGCTCGGCGGCGGCCCACCCAGCGCGGCCGCTACGGTTGCGACCGCGAAGAAACCCACTAGCCCCAGGATGCGGTACGACATGGCGTCTCCCGGTAAGGGCAATGATGATGCGCCATTGCAATCTGAGCAGAGGACCAGTTATTTCACAACCTCGATCTGCCCCGGATCACGCGGGCCGTGCCGTCTTCGTTCGCCTTCGCCTGCGTGGACTTGCCTGCTTAAGGATTCGCGAACGGAGTTCGTATCAAATTCTCGGGGTGCGAGGCGGACGCTAAAACCTCCAACACAGGGGTTAAGTGGCCAAAACCCAGGAAAAACCGGGCTCCGGCGCGCGGTCGCTTAACAGGAGTGTTGCGATTTAGCGTCCTGGCTCGGGAGCGGCGCGGCGGTGGAGGGACTGTTCGGAAGGAACCTTGGGATCGCCGTCAGGCACGATGTTCGATGCCGTGAGGAAGGTATCCGCCAAAGGTGCATAGCGCCGTGGCGGCCCTGACGGTTACGAGGATGCGCTGCTGGAGCCGCACGTCAAGGAATTCGACATCACCGGCAAACGGCGATATTCGAAGGCAGAGGGTTCCTGGAGAGGCGCTCATTGCTCGACCCTGACGCCCGCACGGTGAAGATCAGCTATCGGTTTGGCAACGGCTGGAAATTCCTTCGCGTCGTTGCCCTGCGGTCCAGCGGGAGCACGATCGCCGGCAACACCCACTACCCAAACTTGCCTTTAATGAATTCATAAGTCTAATCCCATTAGCTGCCCTGCTCTTCCGCGTCTTGAGCCGACTCCGCATGCCGGCGTCGATCGGCTTTGCAGTGTGTTGATTTCCGGTCACGGCCAGAGCGCCCGGATGCGGCGCTCGACGCGGCGTCTTGTCAACTCAAGGAAGGATAGTTTAGTGGGGACAAAGCTTTTCGCTGTCACTGGGTGCGTAGGTTTATCGTATTCAAAGGTAACCGATAATAGATTGCCGTCCTCGTCCTCCCAGGCCCATGTCATCTGCCCCCGGGCTGGTCCATCCGCCGATCGGTCGGGCCGCCGCCATCCCAGCATCTCGACAACATTCCGAAGGTCCGTCCCTAGCTGAATCCTATTACAAGTCGCTTCGCTGATCAGTCCTTCGTGAACCGGAACTGGAATCAGCAGATAACCCGCGCAGACCGCGACCAGCATGAACCCGAACCCGGCCCAGAACCACCAGCGTTTGAGCAGCCAGCGCATGCCATGATTCTACCGCTGGCTGCGCGGCGGAGCGAGAGCACCCCGTATTTACAGAAAATCCGCAAATTGCTTCAATATGCCGCATGGCTGAGAGTGCGCGGCTGCGCCCACCGTTCAAATCGAACGGGGTTAAGGGAATCGACAAGGGCATTGCGCACGAGGTGCGCATTCTCTGGGACAACGGCGTAGAGACAACCGAGTCTGAATGCTGGAACGCCATGCGCGCACTGGACTATCTCCAGAGCCGACCAGAGGTTGATCCGAAGCGGATCGGCATCACGGGACGTTCAGGCGGCGGCGCCACGAGCTGGTGGGTCGGTGCCGCCGACGAGCGCGTGCAGTGTATCATTCCTGTCGCTGGCATTGCGGACCTGCAGGCTCACCTCGTCGAAGGCGTTGCGCCCCGCTATCGGCAAGGTGTTATCAGCGGGCACTGCGATTGCATGTATTTCGTGAATACGTACCGCTGGGATTTTCAACTCGTCGCCGCACTCTGTGCTCCGCGCCCGCTCCTGTCGGACTTGCCGCGTTCGCCGCCTTAGTCATGATTGGAACTGTCTTGTGGTTAGTGGTCATCGCCTTTAATGCCGCCAGGAACAGACAAGACAGAGACACAGAAGACAGAGAACACAGAGAACGGCGACGATTGGAATGAAAGTCCAGCGCTTAATTGGATTGCCAACCTAACGGCCGAAAAGGCTCCCGGCGAACAGGGAACGCGGCCAACGTGGACGCCCGAAGCAGTGATTTGTACTCTGGCGCGGAGCAGACGATTGAGATGACCTTGGCTTATTTCAATGCCGGCGTGTTCGATGCTTTCTTGCTTGCGAACTTTGATCTTCCGGCTTGGC
>DASZFN010000868.1:0-2260 GCA_035939715.1 Gemmataceae bacterium
CGCCAGCAGCGGGTCGAAAAATCCCGAGATATTGAGTAAGCCGATGGGTTTTGCGTGCATTCCGAGCTGGGCCCAGGTCAGGATTTCAAAGAGTTCGTCGGCCGTCCCGTACCCGCCGGGCAGGGCGGCGAAGGCGTCGGCCAGGTCCGCCATGGCCGCCTTGCGCTGGTGCATCGTGTCCACCACCTCCAGCCGCGTCAGCCCCTCCTGGGCCAGCTCGCGCTCGACCAGGGCCTGCGGGATGACGCCGACCACCTCGCCGCCGCCGCGCAGCACCGCGTCGGCCAGGATGCCCATCAGGCCGACGTGGCCGCCGCCGTACACCAGGTCCATGCCGCGCGCGACCAGGGATATTCCAAGCTGGCGCGCCGCTGCCGCGTAAAGCGGTTGGCCGCCGCTCCGCGAACCACAGAAAACGCAGACGGTTGTCATTCGAAGCACCTGGCACTGTGTTTTTGCTGACGGCTGATAGCTGAGAGTTGATAGCTGTTAATAAAAAGGGTCCTCAGCAGAATCTGTGGGTGAGTTTGTGCAAGGGGTGAAGCCCGTGGGCCTATTCCCAGCGGGGAAGTAGTGCATCCTGCCCGGTCCTGCGGTATGGATTGGTTTGTTCAACGAACCATCCTCCACGGGCCGAACAGGATGCAACTGCAAACTATCCTCCAACGCGTGCAGCGGCACAAGTCTTTTGTCTATCGCAAGGTGTCTTTCCGCGACACCGACCGCGGCCTGGCCCTCGACGTCCGCATCGAGCCGCGGGCCAACAGCAAGCCGCTTTGCTCCGGCTGCGGCCGCAAACGGCCGGGCTATGACCGGCTCCGGGCCCGGCGCTTTGAGTTCGTGCCCTTGTGGGGTATCGCCTTCTTCTTCATCTACGCCCCGCGGCGCGTGGACTGCCCGCAGTGCGGCATCAAGGTCGAGCAGGTGCCGTGGGCGATCGGCAAGGACCGCCTGACGACCACCTACGAGTGGTTCCTGGCCCGCTGGGCCAAGCGGCTGTCGTGGCAAGAGGTGGCCACCGTCTTCCATACCAGTTGGAATACCGTCTACCGGGCGGTGGCCTTGGCGGTCGGCTGGGGCCTGGAGCACCGTTCGTTGGACGGCCTCACGGCCCTGGGAGTTGACGAGATCCAGTGGCGCAAGGGACACCACTACCTGACGCTGGTCTACCAAATCCAAGAGGGGTGTAAGCGGCTGCTGTGGATCGCCGCCGAGCGGACCGAGGACAGTCTGCGCGGGTTCTTCGACTACCTGGGGCCAGCCCGAGCCGCCGCCGTGCGCTTCCTGTGCAGCGACTTGTGGCAGCCGTACCTGCGGGTCATCGCCGAGCGGGCGGGCGGCGCCGTCCACGTGCTGGACCGCTACCACATCATGGCCCAGATGAACCGGGCCATCGATGCGGTGCGGTCGGCGGAGGCCAAGCGACTGCAGCGCGACGGCTACGAGCCGGTGCTGAAGCACTCGCGTTGGTGCCTGTTGAAGCGACCGGAGAACTTGACCGAGGCGCAGACGGTGAAGCTGCGCGAGTTGCTGAGGTACAACCTGCAGGCGGTGCGGGCCTACCTGCTGCGTGAGGAGTTCCAGCGGTTCTGGACCTACCGCTCGCCGTACTGGGCGGGGCGTTTCCTGGAGGAGTGGTGTGCCAAGGTGCTGCGCTCGCGGATCGAGCCGCTGAAGAAAGTGGCACGGACGTTGCGGGCGCACCGGGAGTTGTTGCTGAATTGGTTCCGGGCCAAGGGGACGGTTTCGGCGGGCACGGTGGAGGGCTTGAATTACAACGCCAAACTGGCCATGAAAAAGGCGTACGGCTTTCGGACGCTGCATGGCGTGAAAATCGCATTGTTTCATCGACTTGGCTCGCTTCCAGAGCCGAAATTCACCCACGAATTCTGCTGAGGAGGCAACAATTATTCGGTCTGCAATGGCTGTCAGTCCCTCCGGACGTTGTATGACAATCGTAAAATCCTGACAGACGACCTTGAGCTGTTGGTGCGCATTGTACGAGTGGGCGACGACCGCAAGCTTCCGGAGCTGATTGCATATAGGACAAACAACCAAAATGCCATCTCGCTTCGAGACTTGAGTGCAAACGACAAAGGCCAGATTCGGCTCAAAGTGGAGTTCGACGGACTCTATGGTCACGACACTACGTATGTGATCAAGCGCGGAGAGCAGTCAAACACCAAGGAACTTCAAAACGAGTACGCAGGGCGTCTCCTTCTTGCGGTATACGGACGCGAGCCATGGAGTTGCCATCAGA
>DASZFN010000869.1:0-6044 GCA_035939715.1 Gemmataceae bacterium
ACAAAATCATGGCCGGTTTTACACGAACCATATAAGGAACCCCGCCGCCGGAGTATCGGGAAGGAACCATGCTCAACTTTCTGTCGCTGTTCCTCGGGCCGGTCTTTGCCAAGGAGATGGTGGAGATGGCCCGCCGCAAGCGCTATTTCTTTAACCGCGTGCTGTACGGGCTCGTGCTCTTTTTCGCCTTATGGATCGTCTGGGAAGAGCATCGCTTCCAGATTCAGTCCGGCAAGGTCACGTTGCGCGTCATGGCGAACCTTGCAGCGACCATGTTTCAGGCGGTCAGCATCGTGCAGTATGGAGCGGTATTCTTGTTCGTGCCGCTGTTTCTGTGCGGTGTGATTGCCGGCGAGCGTGAAGAACGCACCCTGGATCTCCTTTTCACAACTCAGCTGCGCGATCACGAGATCATCCTGGGGAAGCTGGCCAGCCGCACTGTGGCCCTGTTGACCTTGATCCTATGCGCGCTGCCGGTGATGAGCATCATCATGCTGTTCGGTGGCGTCGATCCGGACAGCTTGCTGAGGACCCAGAGCGCCACCCTGCTGGCCATGCTCTTTGCAGGAGCGCACGCGATTTATTTCTCGGCCATCACCAAGAGTCCCATGGGCGCTCTCGTGCGCACTTACTGGTGGATGGCGGTCTATCTGCTGGGGATTCCGGCGATCACCGTCATGATCCTGTCGGGCACGACGCGGGGACCGGCCGCACCGGTATCGATCTTCTGCCTGGCGGCGTTGTTCATGATGAATCCGATTGCGCCATTTGTTGCCGCGCTCGAAGTCTTCACGTACAACCGGATGGCATCTTACGCTGGTCCGTGGTTTTATCCCCTGGCGTTTATCATTCCGGTGTGCCTGTCGCTGGCGCTGCTCTGGCGTGCGGTGGTACGCTTGCGTTTGCCGCCTTCGCCGTTTGCCCTGTTTCTCAAGCGGCTTTCTCCGGTGCGTGCCGTGCGCGGCGGATTGGCGAGAGTGGCCGGCGCCCTGGCTGTACCGTTTCGCGCGCTGCAGACGCCGGTGCGTTGGATACGCAACCCATTCTGGCTGCGCGCCCGGCAGGCGCGCGTCTACGATCGCGAGGGCTACATTGGCCGGATTCAGTGGCTGTCCTGGTTCGCGGCAGCATTTTTTCTCGGTCTGATTCTGGCATTGCACCATCGGGAATTGAGTCGCGATCATACCTGCATCACGTTTCTCGTCATCGGCTGGCTGATCGTGATCATGCTCACGGTGATCCTGGCCGGCACCAGCCTGGTGGGTGAGCGGCGCCGTGGTTTTCTCGATCTGGTGCTGATGTCGCCGTTGTCGCCGCGCGAGATCATCGACGGCACCTTGCTGGCGGTGTGGCAGCACGTGCGCCGCAGCTATTGCCTGGTCCTGGTTTTATCGCTGCTTTTTGCTCTGACGGAGGCGGCGACCCCGGGGGCGCTTCTCTGTTCACTTTTGACTGCCACGCTGTTTTGCGCGCTCACCGGCCTTTACGGCGTGCTCTTTTCCTTGCCGGCCAAGACCATTCCCGGGGCCCTGGTTCCTACCTTTGTATTCCCTGTGCTGATGAACCTCGGCGTCGTTTTTCTGATGCCGACCTTTCGCGAGGCGTCAGGCCCCGCCCTGTGGATCCTGAGCGCATGCGCTTTTATCGGCGCCTCGCTGTGGGTTCGCCGCCGCGTCAGCGTGGCATCGGTGAGTGTGTTCCTCATCGCCATGCACCTGGCGGTAACGGCGGTGGCAGTGTGCTGGACATGGCAGAAGGGCAACCATTGGGAATATCCCATCGCCGCCGCCCATGCGGGACACCTGGCCTTTGCCCCGCTGGGCAGCAGGGGTCTGGGCAAGTGGTTCTACGGCATCGACAACGAAGCGCTCATGCTCACCTGTTACTGGATCGCGGTCATCGCCAATTTCGCCTGGGCGCGCTGGTGGGCGATCCGTAACTTCGAGCGGCTCGTGGAGAGGACCGACGTTGTCCTGAAGGGCCATCAGCCGCCGGCCGATCGGATCTCCCGGCAGAAGCACCGGCGCCCGCGGCCCGTGTCAATCGAGCTAACCTCCGTGCGGCCGGGGCACAAGCAATCGAAATGGAGCAGCGACTCCTGCTGAACTCTGGCGAGTTCAGCTACAAGATAAACTTGCTCAAGTCTTCCTTCTCCACAATCGCCATGAGCTTGTCGCGCACATACGGGCCGTCGATGACGACGTGTCTGTTTTTCAGGTCCGGCCCGTCAAAGCTGACTTCTTCCACGACGCGTTCCAGGATGGTATGCAGCCGGCGGGCGCCGATGTTTTGCGCCGTGCGATTGACCTCGAAGGCGATGTCGGCCAGGGCCTCGATGCCGTCGCGTGTGAACTCCAGCTTGACCCCGTCCGTGGCGAGCAATTCCGCATACTGCTTGGTGAGCGCGTGCTTGGGCTCGGTGAGGATGCGCAGGAAATCCTCGCGCTTGAGATCGGTCAACTCCACGCGGATGGGGAAGCGGCCCTGCAGCTCCGGCATCAAGTCCGACGGCTTCGACGTGTGAAAAGCCCCGGCCGCAATGAAGAGCACGTAATCCGTGCGCACGGGGCCATAGCGAGTGTTGACCGTCGTGCCTTCCACCACGGGCAGCAAGTCGCGCTGCACGCCCTGACGCGAGACATCGGGTCCATGCGTTGATTGCGGACCGCAGATCTTGTCCAGCTCATCGATGAAAATGATGCCCTGGTTTTCGACGAGCTCTATGGCCTTCTCCGTGACCACCTGGCGATCGATCAGTGCTTCGGTCTCCTGCTCCAGAAGAATGCGCCTCGCCTCACGAATGGGGATCTGCCGTTGCTGCGACTGCTTGGGCATGATGCGCTCGAACATGTTCTGAAAATCGACATCCATGTTCTCCATGCCCATGTTGGAGAAGATCTGCACCGGCACGGCTTTCTGCTCGATGTTCAGCTCCACCAGACGTTCTTCCATCTCGCCGGCTTCCAGGCGGGCTTTCATCTTGTCGCGCGTGCGTTGGACGCGCTCGTTCTCCTCAGCGTTTTCGGGCTCCCAGGTATTGGACTGCGGCAGCAGGAGATCGAGCAGCCGATCCTTGACGCGCTCCTTGGCCTTCGTCTCGACCAGGCCGCGCTGCTCCTGGCGGATCATGCCGATGGCGATCTCGGTGAGATCGCGCACCATGCTCTCGACATCCCGGCCGTGGTAACCAACCTCGGTGTACTTGGTGGCTTCGATCTTGAGAAACGGTGCGCCGACCAGCTGGGCCAGCCGGCGGGCGATCTCGGTCTTGCCCACGCCGGTGGGGCCGATCATGATGATGTTCTTGGGCGTGATGTCCTTGCGCATCTCGTCCGGCAGATTCTGCCGCCGCCAGCGATTGCGAATGGCCACCGCCACCGCCCTTTTGGCGGCATCCTGGCCGACGATGTAGCGATCTAATTCTTGAACAACCTGCCGAGGCGTCAACTCTGCCACTTTATTCTCTCCTTATCACGGGTCATCCGTCATTGGTCATTCGCTCTGCGAATGACGAATGACAATGACTATGATACCTCTTCCACTTCAATATTCCGGTTCGTGAAGATGCACAGGTCGGCGGCGATTTCGAGGGCGATGCGCACGATTTGCGGGGCGTCAAGGTTGGCGTGCAACATCAAGGCCCGCGCCGCGGCCTGGGCATAGGCGCCGCCGGAGCCGATGGCGGCGATGCCGTCCGTGGGTTGGATGACGTCGCCGGTGCCGCTGAGCAAGAGCAGGTTGTCGCGATCGACCGTGACCATCATCGCCTCCAGGCGCCGCAAATTGCGATCCATGCGCCAGTCCTTGGCCAGCTCCGTGGCGGCGCGCGGCACACTGCCCTGGAAGTCTTTGAGCTTGGCCTCGAAGCGCTCCAGGAGAGCAAACGCATCCGCCGACGCCCCTGCGAAGCCGACCAGCACCTTGCCGTTTTGCAATTTGCGGATCTTGTGCGCGTCGTTTTTCATCACGACATTGCCCAGCGTGACCTGGCCATCGCCGCCAATGGCAACCTTGTTTTTGTGGCGGACCGCAAGGATAGTCGTCGAGCGCGTCTTCTTCACAGCTTCTCCTGAAATTGAGCTCATCACCAATACAGGACGCCCGTTCACTGCCATCTCACCGCTTTTTCGTCCTGCCTTAACTATAATGATAGACAAGCGCTTCCGTTCTCTATAGTAGCCGGTGCGACCTATTCTCAGGAGATCGATCACCATGACGCGAATTGCACGGTTGGCTCTGATCCCCGCAGTGCTGGCCGGTTGGCTGCTGGCCGGCCGTGTGGCGACTGCGGCGGTGCCGGAAATCAAAGACGACGGCAAGTTCTTCAGCGCCGAGACGATTAAAAAAGCTAATGCGATCTTGCGCGAGATTCATGACCTAGGCCACAAGGATAAGGACCTCTTCATTGAAACCTACGCCACCCCGCCGAATAACGACGAGGAGCGCGTCGCGAAAATGAGCAACGCCGACAAGGACAAGTACTTTACGAATTGGCTGAAGAGCAGAGCCCGCGACTTGCGCGTGGACGGCGTTTACGTTTTGATTTGCCGCAAACCATCGTATATCAAGGCGGGCGTGGGTCCCGACACGGAAAAGGCGAAGATCTTTACCCCTGACAATAAAGCCGAACTAGATCGCATTCTCTTGGAGAACTTCAAGAAACGGGAGTTCGATAAGGGATTAATCGACGCCGTGACGTATGTGCGCGACACGATGCGTACGAACCTGAGCTCTAAACACGCTTCGTCATCCACCAAGCCGGCGCAGAGCACCACCAGGCCGGCGCAGAGCACTCCGCCTCCGACCGCGGCGCCGAGCCGCGTCGGAGGTCTGGAGACGAAAGGAGATGGCATGAACATCGGCGGCTGGATTTGCATCGGCCTGGTCGCTCTCCTGGCGATCTGGCTAGTTATCGGCCTCGTCCGGTCATTCACCGGAGCCGGTCGTTCCTATGGAGGCCCAGGCGGCGGGCCTATGGGCGGCGGGTACGGAGGCGGTTATGGCCCGGGCTATGGCGGAGGCTACGGCGGGGGCGGGGGCGGCGGCTTCCTGTCTGGCTTGGTTGGCGGAATGTTCGGCGCGGCCGCGGGAAGCTGGATGTATGATCGTTTCTTCCGGGGAGATACAGGCCATTACGGCGGCGGTGCTTCGTCAGCTTACGGTGGCGAAGCCGGGGCACAATCGGGACAGGACGTTCCTGCATCGGATGAAGGAAGGGACTTCGACGCGAGCGGCGGGGGCAGTTTTGATAACGACGACGCCGGCGCAGGAGCCGGCGCTGGTGGAGGCGATGCCGGCGGCGATTTTGGCGGCGGCGGTGATTTCGATGGTGGTAATGACGGCGGGGGTGGTGGTGACTTTGGAGGGGGCGGAGATTTTGGCGGCGGGGGTGACTTCGGTGGGGGCGGTGGCGGTGACTTCGGCGGCGGCGGCGACTTCGGCGGTGGCGGCGATTCCTAGTGTCCTAACTCGTTTTAGCCGCGAGCCTCTGGTGAGCGCCGGGCGACAACTGTTGCCAAACGCGCTCTCCAGAGGCTCGCGGTTAAACTCCCGGCTAAACCGCGCGTAGCATGGACGATTTGCCGGCCAGCAACTGTCCGTTCTGTTTGAAGCTGGCCCGGCTCGGCGAATTGCCGCCGGAAGAAGTTGTCTGGCAGTTCCCGCATTCCGTCGCGCTTCTGGGCTCCTGGCAGTATTATCATGGTTACTGTATCCTGGTTGCACGACGGCATGCGCGGGAATTGATGGAGTTGAGTGATTCCGAGCGTCATGCCTACTTCGACGAGATGTGCCTGCTGGCCGCGGCCATCGCCGATTGTTTTGGGCCGCACAAGCTGAATTACGAACTGCTCGGCAATCAAGTGCCGCATTTACACTGGCACCTGTTCCCGCGCTACCGGCACGATCCGCAGGCGCTTCATCCTGTTTGGCTGGCCCTCGACCGGGCTGAGCATAATCCCGCCGAAAAGGAGCGGCTCGAAAAAGGGCCTGTGGAGCGGCGGGTCACAGCCGAGCAGCTACGCAGGGGACTCGAGCAGTTATTG
>DASZFN010000870.1:0-12616 GCA_035939715.1 Gemmataceae bacterium
TACCGCCGCCCACCGGTAGCAGCAGTAGCTTTTTACCCGCTTCGAGGTGGAGATGTTTGCACGGAAGAATCAACCGGCCCATGCCGAGCTATTGTGGAATGTCGAGAAACAAATTTCCCAGCGCACGCTCGGACAGGTACACAATTTGCAAATAGAAGCAAGAGATAATCGCGTGGTCGTGCGCGGCTGCACGCCGTCCTATTTTGTCAAGCAGTTGGCGATCCATGCCGCCCTGGAGGTGCTGGAGTTGAAGCAGGCGCCATTGGAGCTGGACATGCAATTGCGCGTGCTGTCCCGGGATTGACCATGCCTTACCAGGAATACGAATGCCATCAATGCGGCAAGCGGCTTACCCTGGAGTTTAGTTCCCAGGAGCGCAGCAAGCGCTTTGACTTCCGCTGCCCGCGCTGCCAGGACCGGCACCTGCAACGCCGCCTGCCGCCCGCGAATGTGAAGCCGTTACCCAAAACCTGAGCGGGCCGCCCTGGCTGCTTCGCTCCTCCGTATTGACGCGCATCTCTCCCGAGGGAAGCGGGAGAGATACCGCTGCCCCTCTCCTTCGCCCAGGGGAGGGGCGCTTTTGTTTCCGGGGCACGGGTCAACGGCGCAGCGACGCGCGCCAATCTTCATTCAGTTCCGGAAGCGCTTTTCCTGTCAGCTGTTTGAATAGCTCGTCCCTGTACTCTCCTTCGCGCAGGGTCTGGTTAAGCTTGCGCACGAGTTCCTTATCGTACTTCTTCGTGACATATTCCAGGAATCGAGCCGTGACTTGATAACTGGCGTCATAACGGGCGCGGTTCGGACTGAGAGGGCGCAGCTTTCCCGGCTCGTACTTGTAAAAGCGGATGTAATCGGCGATGCCCTCCACGAGCCAGCCCGGAACCTTGCCGCGGTAACGTTGGCAGACGTGCACCGTTTCGTGAACCATCGCTCCCACGTCCTCGGGGTGCTGCTTGAAATACTTGACCGAACCGATGACATGACTGCCGGCCGTCGCCGCCACGCCGCGGTAGTCCTCTTTCAGGGTCATGGTCACGCGCGTAGGCGGCTTGAACCCTGGGCTCCTGAGCTCCTCATTAATCATTGGATAGGCGCGTTCGCAAATGCGGGCGACCTTTTCGGCCCAGGCCTTCATCTCCGGCGCATCGTCCACGTTAGCGGCGAACTCGACCGGATATTTGAAGCCGCGCAGGGGCGGGTCCGACTCAATGGCAATCTCGCGGATCGCCAGGGCATGGTTGAGATCGGCACTCGGCTTGAGGCGAAGCGCCACCATGGCGCGGCCGTCGAGGCGGGCAGTGGCCACGCCGTCCGTGAACTTTGCCACCGGGTCGAACTTCTTGCCGTCGCGCGACATCTCCAGCACACCGGAATCGAGCTTGTCCTCACCCGCCGGGCGGCCGGTGGTCACCGTCACCGATCGGATGACGACAGGCTTGTCGAGCACGAGCGTGAAATGATCGGCACGACGCACGTTGTGGAGCGAGGCGAAATAGGTATCGGCATTGCCGTCGAAGGCAAACTGACGGATGTGACCGGCATCGGTGGTCAGGCTCGTCGCGATGGTCACCGCTGGCTCAAGCGGCCTTGCGGAATCGGCCCGCGCCGTGCCCGGGGCGCAAAGCAGGGCGCAGAGCAGCAGGAAAACGGCGACACTGCGCAGGCAGCGGTGCACGGAATATCTCCTCACTAAATTTGCGTAGGCGAATCTACAGTACTACTCTTTCATGGGCATTCTCTCGGTCCGAAGCGTCCAATCCATAGCCAAGGTCGCTAACGCCAAAGCTCACCGGCGGGCCGCCGCGGCCATCGGTGTCGCCGCTACTTTTCCAGCACACGCCGCCAGCGCCGCGGGACGTCGGCGAAGGCAGCGTTATAGGTCGCTTCCAAAGGCACATCAACGGCTTTCCGCGCCTCCAGGAAGAGCGGCATGGAGGTCAGGGCGTCGCCTACCGCGGCGTGCACGACATAGGCGCGCACGCCATCCCCGCTGTCATACGCCGCCAGCGTCAGCGGCTTGCCTGCGGGCAAGGTGTATTCCACGCCGGCGACCTCCTGCCAGATCTCATTATGAAGGCCTTCCGGATCGCGCTTCCCCGGCGGAAGCAGGTCGAGAATGAGAAGGTGAATGCCTTTACCTAGCAGTTCGGCCGCTTTGTCCACGAAGGCGCGGAGAGGGCTGCGGGCCGACTTGTTGCCGGGAGACACGATCTCGACCATCGCGACAAGCCGGTCGCCGCTGACGTGCCGGACGGCGATGGAATTCTGCTTGCGGCGATAGAACGCCAGATCGGTCTCGGCGATGGGCTGCAACTTGGGCGCGGTGAGCAGCAGCCCGCCCATTGCCGGGGGCTGTGCAAATGCCGGATCTGTTGCGCCGTTGCCATTCTCTTCCTGAAGCGTGAGCACATTCGGGCCAAAGCCCGCTCATGCTGCTCGGGCAAGGCGTAGTAGTCGGCCGGAAGCAGTCCCCGGTTCAGGGCGCGTGCGAGTTCGGTGATCCAGTCGTGGTGAAACGCATGAAAAATGCCCGCAGCAACGCGCGTCCAGTCATGAATCGGCACGGGATACTCCTCCGGCGAGAACTGGTCATGCCTCATTCTATACTGCGGCTGAAGGAAACTGAATTAGGCGGCAGCCCGATTTCCAGACTCAGCAGCCGGCTCACACGGGCGCGCTCTCAGTCGAAGTTACTTTTTCTGACGGGAATCGAGTCCCGTCGGCAGCTGTCTCCAGTAGAATACAAGGGCCAGTTCAGTGTAAGTTTCCTGCACCGGCCGCTCAAGCCTGGGAATAAGGATTGCGGCAGACTCACTCCTCTCTTATCCTGGATACCGGTCCCGCGCACCCGTCTCAGTTTGTCGGCTTTCGCTCCGCGAAAGCATGTCTTTTCGCGGAGCGAAAGGCGACAATACGGCAAAGCGAGAAACTAAGAGGACAAGCGATGACCCAGGCGACATTGGCAGCACCTTCCTTGACGGCGCGCTATGAAGCGGAGTTCCCGCATTCACGCAGGCTATTCGATCAGGCCAGGAAGCTGTTTCCCAGCGGCGTGACGCACGACCTGCGCTATCTGGAACCTTTCCCGATCTATATCGAACGGGCTCAGGGAGCCCACAAATGGGACGTGGACGGCCATGAACTCATCGACTACTGGGCCGGCCACGGCGCGCTCCTCCTGGGGCACAGCCATCCTGCCGTGGTGCGCGCCGTGCAGCGGCAGATGGAGCACGCCACGCATCCCGGCGCCTGCCACGAACGGGAAATCGAATGGGGCCAGTGGGTCCAGCGGCTGGTGCCGTCCGCGGAAAAGATGCGCTTCGTGTCGTCGGGCACGGAGGCAACCTTGATGGCATTGCGGCTGGCGCGCATCTTCACCGGCCGGCCGAAGGTGCTCAAGTTCGCCGGTCATTTTCATGGCTGGCATGACTTCGTCATCCCCGGCGCCGACGCGCCGCACGACGGTCCGGTTCCCGGAGTGGCCGATGCCGTGGCCGCGGACACTGTCATTGTGCCGCCCAATGACCCGGCGGCTGTCGAACAAGCTTTGACACAGGATGCGCAGATCGGTTGCGTGATTCTAGAGCCGACCGGCGGACACTTCGGCGCCGTGCCCATCCGCGGCGATTTTCTCCGGTCGCTCCGAGAGCTGACGCGCAAACATGATCGGCTGCTGATTTTTGATGAGGTTATTACCGGCTTTCGCGTAGCCCCTGGCGGCGCCCAGGCCCATTATGGAATCACGCCCGATCTGACCACGTTGGCAAAAGTGCTGGCCGGCGGCCTGCCTGGCGGCTGCCTGGCGGGGCGCGGCGACGTGCTGGCGAGCCTGGAATTCCGGCCGGGCAAGCCAAAGATGAAGCATCCCGGAACCTTCAACGCCAACCCGCTGTCCGCGGCGGCGGGCATCGCCACCCTTGCGGTCGTGGCGACCGGCGAACCGTGTCGCCAGGCCAATGAGCTGGCCCGCCTGCTGCGGCGCAAATTGAACGATCTCCTGGCGAAGCGCGGCAGCAGCTGGGTGGTGTACGGCGAGTTCTCCGGCTTCAAATTTCTCCCTGGTTATCAAGGCCCGCGCCCGACGGACGACCACTTCATTCCCTATGACGGCGACCTGCAAAAGCTGGCGGGTCCGAAAAACAGCAAACTTTTCCATGCCTTTCGCGCCGGCATGCTGCTCAACGACGTGGATCTGCCCGGCCTCGCCGGCATGACCACCGCCGCGCACACCGTGGCAGACGTTGACCGCACCGTGAGCGCCGTAGACGCTGCCCTGGCACTGCTGGAATCGGCAGGGTTGCTGCTACAATGAAGCAGTAATCAGGGAGCTGACAATTTCTGGCGTGGCAGGTCTAGTCTTTCATGGCGCGTGATTATTACGACACTCTGGGCGTGAAACGCAACGCCTCCGAGGATGAAATCAAGAAGGCCTATCGCAAGCTCGCCCGGCAATACCACCCGGACCGCAATCCGGGCGACAAGCAGGCGGAAACCCACTTCAAGGAAGTGCAGGCCGCCTACGATGTGCTCAGCGATAAGACCAAGCGCAGCCAGTATGACCGCTTCGGCGAGGCGGGGCCCAATGCCGGCTTCCGGCGCGGCCAGGGCGGTCCGGATTTCCACTTTAATTGGGGCGATGCTGCCGGCGCCCAGCAAATGGACCCGGCCCAGGCCGAGGAGCTGCTGCGCGGCATCTTCGGCGGCGGGGGCGGGCCAACCGATTTCGAGAGCATCTTCAGCGGCCAACGCCGCCGCGGCGGTAGGACCCGGCAGGCGGCTCCCGAGCGTGACTTCACCAGCACCGTCAATATCCCTTTCGTGACCGCGGCCCTGGGCGGCCAGGTTACCTTGCAGATTGACGATCGCATGGTCACGGTCAAGGTGCCTGCCGGCGTCGAGGAAGGCCAGACGTTGCGTTTGCGCGGGCAGGGGCCAGGCGGCAGCGATCTGCTGGTCAAGCTGCACATCGAGCCGCATCCCTACTTCCGCCGCGAGGGCAAGGACCTTGTCCTGGATGTCCCCGTTTCCCTGGCGGAGGCGGTGCTCGGCGGCAAGGTGGATGTGCCCACGCTGGACGGCACACGCCTCACTGTCCGCGTGCCGCCGGGAACGTCGAGCGGCACGCGCCTGCGTCTGCGCGGCCGGGGCATCGCCGGCGGCGATCAGTACATCGAAATCCGCGTCGCCGTCCCCGAGGCCCAGGATGCCCGCAGCAAGGAGTTGATGGAAGAGTTCGCCCGCCTCCACCCGCAAGACCCCCGCGCCGGACTTTGGTAGCCGTCTGGAGCGCAGGGGTCGGGCAGCAAACGGCTTTCTATGTCCACGCCAGGCCGCAAACCGTTCGCCTTCCGGCCGGCCGAGCATTTACGGCGGCCGGCGGACTTTCGCCGCGTCTACGAGCGACGCCGCTCCGCCAGCGATGCGCTGCTCATTGTTTATGCGTGTGAAAACGGTCTTCCCTACCTGCGTCTGGGCTTGTCGGTCTCGCGCAAGGTAGGCGGGGCGGTGCTGCGCAACCGGCTGCGGCGACTCTACCGCGAGGCATTCCGCCTGACACGGCAAGAGATGCCCACGGGGTTTGACCTGGTGTTGATTCCCCGCTCGGCACAGGAGCCGGCCCTGGATGAGTTGAAGCGCACCTTGCCGCGGTTGGTGAAGCAGGTGGCGCGCAAGCTGAGCAACGAGGCAGGCGTCCCGTGATACGCAGGGTTGTCTCTACGTTTCTGATTGCCGGGGTACGTTGCTACCAGGCGTGCCTGCGCCCCATCTTGCCGGCCGTCTGCCGATTTCACCCGAGTTGCAGCGAATATTTTATCGAGGCAGTGCAAAAATATGGACCGCTGCGCGGCGCCTACCGCGGTGTCAAACGGATCTGCCGCTGTAACCCCTGGACGGTTGGCGGCTATGATCCGCCTTGATCAACGCAGCTGGTCGCGCAGCCGCCTGGCAGCGTCGTGGTCAGGGTTGTGCTGCAAGGCGCGCGCGAGGCAACTTAATGCGACGCTCGGCTCGCGACGCGCCACATAAACAAGCGCCTCGTCATAGTAGACGGTCCCCGCGTCTGCCCCCTGTTTCAAGCCTTGCGCCAGGTCTGCCAGCGCTTGCTCATGACGCCCTTCCTGATAGTGGAGCATGCCGCGATTTACCCAGGCGCTTGCCAGGGTCGCATCCAGCTGCAGGGCACGGTCATAATCATGCAGCGCCTTGGCGGTGCGCTTGAGGGCCGCCTGCGCCAGCCCGCGGCTGTAATAGCATCCCGCCAGCTCGGGCGCGGCGCCGATACAAACGCTGAACGCCAGGGTCGCCTCCTCGTAACGGCCCAGGCGGTAAGCACACACCCCATAATAATAATTCGACCAGGCATTGTGTGGTTCGATCGCGCAGGCTTGCTTCAAAGTATCGCAGGCGCGCTCGATTTGCCCTTCGCGCAATAACAAGCGGCCTAGCGCATTCCGCTCCCACACCGAACCGGCGGCCGGCTCGGCCGCAAGCGCAGGCGTGCTTACCGGCAAGCCGAGAGCCCGCTGGTAGGCCAGGCGCTCCTGGTCGAGGATGGCCTGCGGACCGGCTAGCTTTTCCGCCTCGCTCAAGACCTCGAGCGCGCGCCGGCGCGCCCCGGAAACCTGCTCCGCCCCGGCCAGGCGCACGCTCAGGTCTGTCCAGCAAATCGCCAGGTCCAGCAGGTCGTGGTCTAAATCGTGGTTCGTCCCCAGGCGTTCGCGAATCAGTTCTCGTTTTTCCCAGAGTGCCCGGGCCGTTGCCTCCAGGCCGCGCAGACGCACAGGCGAGACGACCTCGATCCCGGCAACCAGGGACAACTGTTTGACGTGCTCATGAAGCTGCTGGATGAGTTGCTGCCGGCGCGCGACGGCCTGCGCCGCCTCCGCTTGACGGATCTCTTCGCGCAAGCGCTGTGCCAGCTCGCCCTGGAAAGGCAAATGCTCGACCCGCGCCAGACCATGCTGCAAGGTGGCTAGGGCTTCGTCATAAGCCTGCAAGCGTTGCCACTGCCGTGGACCTTCCTGGAGCGCCCGCTCCCCTTCGGCGGCTCGTTCGGCCAGATAGACCCGTAACCCGGCGGCAAAGGTCGCTATCAGGCCGGCCAGAATAACGCCGAGCAGCGCCCAGCGCAGGGCGTTCGGCCGCCGCTGGCGCCATTTTCGCCAGCGCTCGGCGAGGTCCCGGTTCGCGACCCCCTTAAGGGGCTGGTTCCTGAGGTGCCGGCGCAGGTCGTCGGCCAGGGACGCCGCGTCGGCATAGCGCCGGCGCGGCTCCGCCTCCAGGCACTTGCTGATGATATCGGATAGCCCGGCGCTCACCTGCGGATTGAACCGTGCCAGCGGCGGCGCCTTACCTGGCTGGAACGGCACCGGGCCTCCCAGCGCTTCGTAGAGGACTGCGCCAAGGCTGTACAGGTCCGCCCGGCCATCGACCGCCGCCGGCACGCCCCGGCCCTCGCCCACGGCTTCCATGGCGGCCCGTTGCTCGGGGGGCATGTAAGCTATAGTTCCACCCAGTTCGTCGGGCGGAGCATCATCCGGGCGCACGGGCTTGTGTGCCAGATGAAAGTCGAGCAGCATGGGCTGGCCGTCCGCCGCCAGCAGCACGTTCGAGGGCTTCAAATCGAGGTGCACCAGGCCGCGTTCATGCGCGTATTGCAACGCATCCGCACAGCAAGCCCCGATCCAGCACAGGGTCTGCACATAGGACGCCCGGGCCAGAAATTGCCTGGCCGCCGCCACCGGCGCCAGCGGCAAGGGTGTAGTCTGCTGCAGACGCTCCAGGGCGCCGAGCACATCCTGGCCGCTGCGCTGGTCAAACGGCACGCCGGCCAGCGCTTCAAGCAGCCGGGCCAGCGTGGCGTTGCCCAGATACGGCATGCACAGAATACGGATCTGCCGCGTGCGCTCGTCGCGCGCCGCATAGAGCGGCATGATGTTGGTATGCTGCAAACGCGCCAGGGAGATATGCTCATCGCCCAGGCGTGGGGTTACCTTGAGGACCACCGGCCGGCCGGCCAGCGCCGGCTGCGTCGCCAGGTAGACGCGGCCGCGCGCCCCCCGTCCCAGTTCGGCCAGCAGGCGGAACTCTCCGAGCGTTTCGCCCACCTCCGGAAAACGCGGCGGGGACGCCGCCGGCTGCAATAAGCGGTGGCAATCGCGCAACGCCTGCAACTGTCCGCGCCACTGCGGAAAGCGTTGCACAACTTCCTCCCACACGCCTTCCTGCCCCGCGCCCTCGCGCAAGCAGATTTCCTCGTAGATCAGGTCCAGCGCCGTGTCCGGGTCATCTGGAAGCTTGGCATGCCGGGAGAAAAACTCTGCCGCCGTCAGCTGTTCGCCCTTTGCCCACAGCCCGCGAAACTCCTGCACCAGCTTGTCGGACGGCGCGTCCGCGTCGCCGTTCGACGGCCCGGGCGGCCGTTCGGCAGAAACTGAGACGGTGTCATCCGGTTTGAGAGAGATAGTCCGTTGTTTCGGCGCGGGAAGGTCCATGGAAGCGGCTCAGGAAACCCTGTTCGCACGTGCGTTAATCATCAACGATAACCGAACTTCCAGGCCCTGACGAGGCCGTTCTCTGCCCATAAGGCCGGGGTCGCCTGTAAAATGGTAGCACTTTCGGCAGCAATCAAATGCATATCGCCATGCTCCACGGCAACCCGGCCTCGTCAATCCTGCGCCAGCGCACCAGCGAAGACCGGCGACGCGAGCTGAACCACTTCATCGCGGGAAGGTCATGACCGGACTGCTGGACGGCAAGGACGGCAAGTGAGCGGATTACTCTTGGACAACCGCTCACGCTTTCAAGCCGGCAAAGTACTCATCCGAGCCGGCGATGCGGCTGATGATTTGCTCGGCCGAGCCGCCGCTTTGCAGGGCGGCCAGGAATGCGCTCTGGCCGGCGCTGTCGGCCTGGCGGTGCAGGAAGGTTTCGTAAGCATCTTGCACTTTCCCCTGAAGGGCCTCGGTGCTGCGCTCGACGGCGTTGGCCACGAATACGCGTGCCCCTGCCATCGAACCGGCGCTGCCGAGCAGCCCGCTCCAACTTGCCGCGCCGGACGGATCGAGCGGCCGGTGCAAGAGGTCTTGATAGAGGGCGGCCAGGAAGCCGGCCGTGGTGCCGCCGTGCTTCATGAAGTATTCGTCGGAGCCCGCCAGGGCCGCACGCACGCCGTCGAGCCTGCCGCCGGCATTCAGGTACGCGAGGGAACTGGCAAGCCCGGTCGGATCCGCCGTGCGGCCCAGCAGCGTCTGGTAGAGACTGTGCACGGCATTCGTCAAGTATTCCGTGCTCTGCTCAAACTGCTGCGCCACCTGCACGCGCGTCATGCCCTGGCCCATTTGCGTCAGCCAGTGGCCAAAGCCGACGGAGTCCGGCGTACGAAGTAACAAGTCATGATAAAGCTGCGTGACAAAACCGGCGTTGGGATTGGCCGTAACGGTCACCAGGCGCTGGAAACTTGCGTGTCCGCCGTTGCCCTCGTCAAGGGAGACGAGGACATGGTAAGTCCCCGGTTGCAGATAAGTAGTGCTGGCGGCAGCGGCGAGAACATCCGCCTTGCCGCCGGGGCTCACGGTGCCCTGAGAAACCTGTCCGTCCCCCCAGTTCACGGTGACGGCGGCATTGCCGGTGGAGGGCGACAGCGTCAGCGATGAAAACGTGGCGGCCAGGGTGTCGCCCTGGCGGACGGTCATGGGCGCACTGGCGGCATTGCCGAAGGCATCCGGACTGAGCCGGTCGATGTTGCCCAGGAAGTCCGCGATCCACAGGTTGCCGTCGGGTCCGGTGACAATACCGATCGGAGCGAGCAGGCCGTAGGGGGCCACGAGCTGGCTGACTACGCCGGCCGGACTGATACGGCCGATCAGCGTTTGCGAAGCCACGTGCGGACCACCCTGGGCGTAGCCGGTGTACCAAAGATTGCCGTCGGGCCCCTTGGTGATGCCGATGGGATAAGCCTCGTCGGGCAGGGAGAACTCCGTGATGACGCCGTCGGGCGTAATCTTGCCGATGCGGCTGGTATACGACTGCGTGAACCAGACGTTGCCGTCGGGACCGGCCGTGATGTGCATGGAGTCGGCCAGCAGCGTTCCCGGCGCCGGGCCGTGGGACGACTCTATTCCGGGCGGGATGGCGAACTCGGTGAGCGTCCCGGCGGTGGTGAACCGTCCGATCTTGCCGCCATCCGTGAACCAGAGATTGCCGTCGGCTCCCGTGGTAATGTCAAAGGCCACCGAGTCCTGCGGCAGGGCGAACGTGCTGACCGTGCCGTCGGGAGTGATCCGGCCAATCGAGCGCGTGGCGCCTTCCAGGATGAACCAGAGGTTGCCGTCCGGCCCCGCCGTGATGTTGTCCGGGATGCCGCCGCTCACGGCAAAGGCGGTAATGACGCCGGCCGGCGTGACGCGTGCAATGTCGGAGGGTTGGCTCACCCAGATATTGCCGTCCGGTCCGGCAGCCATTCCCGCGCCGCTGAAGCCTTTCAGTTCATTGACCACACCGCTGGTGCTGATGCGGCCGATCTTGTCGCTCAGATCATCAGTAAACCAGAGGTTGCCGTCCGCCCCCACGACGATCGCACCGGGATGGTGGTTGGAGGCGACGGGGAAGACCGTCAGGGCGTCGCCGGAAAGGAGGCAGCGATCCTCCAATATATCTAAGCGCGGCCGGCAGTTGTGCTGCCGCGGATGGGTCCTGGAACGCCCGGCACGTCGCCGTAGCCGCAGTCTAAAATGGAACATGGATGGTATCCTCCCCTTGGATGCAGATTCTGGCTCTCCAAGACTGGTCCCGCAAGATGCAGAAAAAGGTTACAGCGCAAACTTCGGGGGTCACTGATGACCAGACCAGATGCCATGCGGACACACCGGTCCGAAAGCGACGAGGCCCAATGTACCATTCGGTCCTGGCCGCTGCCAGAAGTGCGGCCAGGGAGTCTTGCCGCCGGCGACGTAGCGCAGACTCCCTGGCGGTTCTCGATTGTGCTTTCACTCGACGGTCCACAGAGTGACCGAATCCCCATCCTTGATGAAGATGCGGTTGCCGGACAGCACGGGGTAGGTGTAGGTAGGTGTGCTGGCGACCTTGTACTTGGCAAGCTGCTTGAACTCCTTGTCGCTCGGCTGGAAGACAATGAGCTCGGAACTAGGAGTCAGAGCCAGTAGGACCGAGTCGGCGTCGACGATGGAGCCGTAACCGCCGCCACCGCGTCCGCCGCGCATGCCGCCCTTCCCGCCTTTCTTGCCCTCGCCGCCCTTGGCGGCTGGTCCGCCACCGCCCTGTCCGCCGGCAGACGCAGTCCAAGCCGTCTGACCGGTCTCCGCATTAATGGCAAAGAATTGGTTCCTATCGGTGAGGCCGAACACCAGACCGTTTCTGAGCACCGGTGAATTGAATTTGACGGAGGTCTGCGGATTGCTCCACAATTCCTTGGCCATAAAGCGGTCGCCATCCTTCTCGATTTTCACGGCCTTTTCACCGCGGCCGGCGTCGCCGCCGTAGATAAGGGTTTGGCCGTCCACGATGGGGGTGGAGGCGTTGTAACTCATTTGCCCCGTCGGGAACGATGCTTCCCACGCGAGCTTGCCATCCGCGGCGGCGACGGCCACGATTTTGTTCTTCGTTTCCGCGACGATCAGCTTGGTGCCGTTGACGGACATCAGGACAGGGGACGCGTAGCCGGGGCTCTCGCCGGCCCATTTCCATTTTTGATCGCCGGTCGCCAGATCATAGGCAACGATGGCGCCTTCCATACCCCCGCCAAGCTGCGCGATGCATAGGTTGTCCACGACGATGGGTGAAGACGAAGTATAGAATTGCGGCCATGATTTGAAATCGTCTTTGCGCCAAAGCTCCTTGCCCGTGGCGGCGTCGAGGCAGGATAAGATGCCGCGCACGCCCAGCGTAACAACCTTTCCATCGGCTACCGTCGGCGTGCTTCTGGGGCCTGCGTGGATTCCACCTGCGGGCCGCTCTGCGGGCTTTGCTTCGTATTTGTCTTGCCAGATCTCTTTTCCTGTCGCGGCATCCAGGCAGCGGATGATTTCGTCCTCGCCCTCGCGGGTAAAGACATAAAGCTTGTCGCCCACCAAAGCCGGCGAGGCATCGCCCCCGCCCACGGTGACCTTCCATTTCTGGGTCAGCTCCTTGGGCCACTCCTTGGGCGCGTTGAAGCCGGCCGCCTTGGCATCCCGATTGGGTCCGCGCCACTGCGGCCAATCCTGAGCCTGGAGGCAAGTTACACTCAGCAGCATGCCGCAACCCGCCAGCACGGCCATCTTCCAGTGTGCGTTTTTCATGGTGTCTCCCGTTTGATCCTTGCCCTGACCGCCAGGGCCGACGTTCCATACTCATAGAAACACCGCAGGCGGCGAGAAGTCGTGGCAGCGCGACTCTTCTTTCTCCCCGCGCAGGCTGGACTGGTTAGGCGCTGTTAGTCGCGGTAGGCTAAAAAGGGAAAAACAGCAGACGTGGGGTGTACAATGCCGAGTCCCTTTCCTGGCATGGATCCGTTTCTGGAGAACCCGGCGTACTGGCTCGATTTTCATTCGCGGTTTGTCAATTGCTGGTGTGAAGCGATTGCCGATGTCTTGCCGCCCAATTACGAGGCCAGTCT
>DASZFN010000871.1:0-4300 GCA_035939715.1 Gemmataceae bacterium
GAACAGCGGCAGTGGCGGCCCCTACGCGAGCGGTTGGTTGACAGCTTTCTTCCCCTATCTCAAGGTCGAACGAACTGGAACGGCCAGCCAGCGCAATCCCTGGCTGGACCGCGGCGGAAAGGAACTGCAAGAGCTGCTCTACCCGCCGCCAGGGATGGACCTCCACCGATGGAGCCCCGGTCCAACGACCCAGGCGTTTCCCAGCGGCCTGGCCCAAGCGCCGTTTCTCTGGACGTACTACGGCGAGTCCTTTGCCATGGAGTTCCTCGGCGGCTTTGTCGGCGTGCGCCAGGACGCGGCAACGCTCCGCGTGCGCCCGGAGATCGGCTGGGCCGTGCGTGAGAGCCTGTGAACCTGAGTGCCTCCACAAGGTGACTTGGCAATGGTTATGATCTGCGAAGAACTTCCCTGCCTCCGGAGTGGCCTGGTCGATGGGGTCGTCCAGCGCCTGGCAGTTTCTTCAGAAAGCCAATGATCCGCGCATCTCCATGCTTCGCAAGTTTGCCCGGGCGATGAAGCTTTCCTTGTCGGACCTGGTGTCGCAGGCCCGCAGCTGGCCCGCTTCCGCTGCTCGTAAGCCCTGGAACGCAGCTGTCGGCAAGTTCGCAAAGACGCATCTGATAACGGTTATCAGATGAAAGCCGCGCAAGGCAGCGTGGCGGACCAGGCGCCGGAAGAGCGGCGACCGTGGTGGCAGCGGATGCCAGGATGGCCGCGCGTGGCCACCTTGGTTCGGGTCGATGCATAAAGCGCGCGAACCATCAAGATCACTTTGAGACTTTCCGCAATAATTCGACAACTTTTTCCAAGACCGCCACAGAGCGCCAAGTCATCTGGCGGACATATTAATGAGAATTTTCCTTTGAAGGCTCGAGCCGGAATCGATGTTCTTGTGATTTGCTCGGTTCCAGGATCGAGGGCCGCTTTGCCGCCGCAGAAGGCGCGCACGGCGCCAAACACGCGATCCACGGGCAAGCAATGTAACTGGCACCACCGCGCGGTACCACCCCCCGGCTCAAAAAGCGTGGCAAACTGGCAAACTCATTTTTTTTCTTGCCACAAGTTTAGCCTCAGCAGAAGGTTAGCGAAATAATCGAGTTTGCCAACCGTGGCAAACTCAGTTGGCAAACTGGCAAAGTCATTTTGGCAGCTCTTGACGGCGCGGGCGAACGACCGCGGGCGGCAGACAAGAATCACAGAGAGCGACCTACTCTACCGTCACGCTTTTGGCCAAGTTCCTCGGCTTGTCCACGTCACAACCACGCAGCAGGGCGATGTGGTAGGCCAGCAACTGCAGCGGCACCACCGCTACCAACGGCTGCAGGTACTCCGGCACTTCCGGCACGTAAATCACATCGTCGGCCCGCGCCGCCACTTCCTCGTCTCCCTCGCAGGCGATCGCAATCACTGGTCCGCCTCGCGCCTTGATCTCTTCCAGGTTGCTCATCACCTTGTCAAACACCGCCCCACGCGGGATCAAAAACACCGACGGCGTCTCTCGATCCACCAGGGCAATCGGCCCATGCTTCATTTCCGCCGCCGGGTAGCCCTCGGCGTGGATGTAGCTGATCTCCTTGAGCTTGAAGGCGCCTTCCAGGGCCACAGGGTAGAGGAACTGCCGGCCCAGGTACAGGCAGTTGCTGATGCCGGCATACTTTTCGGCTATGCTTTTCACCGCTTCATGGCAGCCCAGCGTGCGGCGGATGGCGTCCGGCATGGCTCTAAGCTCGTCCAGCATGCGGCCGCCGTGCAGGCTGGACAGATGCCGCATCCGGCCCAGATAGAGGGCTAACAAGGTCAGCACGGTGATCTGGCTGGTAAACGCCTTGGTGCTGGCCACGCCGATTTCCGGGCCGGCGTGCAGGTAGACGCCGCCGTCACATTCGCGGGCGATGCTGCTGCCGACGACGTTGCACAGGGCCAGGGTGGGATGCCCCTTGCGCTTGGATTCACGCAGGGCGGCCAGGGTGTCGGCGGTCTCGCCGGACTGGGTGATAGCCAGCACGATGGTGTTGCGGTCGATGGGGGGATTGCGATAGCGGAACTCGCTGGCATATTCGACTTCCACGGGGATGCGAGCCAGCTCTTCAAAGAGATATTCGCCCACCAGGGCGGCATGGTAACTGGTGCCGCAGGCGGTGAAGATGAAGCGTTCGGCACGGCGAAGCTGCTGGCTGTCGAGGTTGAGGCCGCCGAAATGGGCGCTGGCGTCGGCGTCGGAGAGCCGGCCGCGCATGGCGTTTTCCAGCGCCTCGGGCTGCTCGTAGATCTCCTTGAGCATGTAATGGTCGTAGCCGGCCTTGTCCGCCTCTCCCGCTTCCCAGTCGATCTGGTGGACGTGTGCGTCCACGCGGGCGCGGTCCTGGTCCAGGATGTGCCAATCGGAGGCGGTGAGCACGCACATCTGGTTGTCCTGCAGATAGACCGCTTTTTCGGTGTAACCGAGCAGCGCCGCCGGATCGCTGGCCAGGAAGTTCTCCCCTTGGCCGATGCCCAGCACGAGCGGGCTTCCCAGGCGGGCGCCGATCACGAGGCCCGGGTTGCGTGGACTGACAATGGCGAGCCCGTAGGTTCCCTTCAGCAGGGCCACGGTCTTCAGCACTGCTTCGATCAGGTCGTCCTTGAGATTCTGCGCGATGAGCTGGGCGATCACTTCGGTGTCGGTGTCGCTATCGAAGACGACGCCGTCTTCTTGAAGCTGGCGCTTGAGGATGGCGTAGTTCTCGATGACGCCGTTGTGCACGACGGCGACCAGGCCCTCGCCGCCGATGTGCGGGTGAGCGTTGGCGTCGGTCGCCGGACCATGGGTTGCCCAGCGCGTATGGCTGATGCCCAGACTGCCCGGGGCCGGCCGCTCGCGCAGGTGCTCGACCAGCCCGGCGACCCGCCCCGCCTGCTTGCGGACATGGAGGTGAGGTCCCGTGAGCGTGGCCAGGCCGGCGCTGTCATAGCCGCGATATTCCAGCCGCCGCAAGCCTTCAACCAGGACCGGTTCTGCTTCGCGCGGTCCCACATAGCCAACAATCCCGCACATGACTTTCCTCCTTGACCTTCGCTCCAACAGCATTGTAACCCGACGCGCCGGCAGGGGCGTCGGCTGATTTAGCGAGCCCTCGCTGGCGCGTCGGGTTACCATGCTGCGACATCCGGCATGGCTATTTAGCTATACCCGGAAACTTGGGCATTTGCCAACAGCGCTTCTTGTCCCAGTTCAAGACACAAACTAAGGTACAGGAGTCGGTCAACCCATGTCGCTGGACTCGGAAGAGGCAATCATGCCGCACGCGTCAAGCGCGCTTCGCGAAAACTTGCTTCCCGATTTGCACCGGGCGTTGCAATTCGCCGCGCGCCAGGCACGCCGCATTGTCGCGACTTACCCAGGCTACACGCCGATGTACACGGTGCAAGGGCGCTGGAACCGCGAGGGCGAGCGTTGGACGCCCTGGTGCGAAGGCTTTTTTCCCGGCATCCTCTGGCTCTTGCACAAGCAGACCGGCGAGCCCGAGTGGCGCGTGCTCGCGGAAGACTACACGCGGCCGCTGGAGCAGCGCCGCTTCGATCGAGACGTCCATGACCTCGGCTTTCTCTTCTTCTCCACGTACCTGCGCTGGTACCGCCTGACCGGGGATGAGCGCCTGCGCGACATTCTGATCGACGCAGGCCGAACCCTGGCCCTGCGCCGGCAGAAGGGCGGCTACCTGGCTTCCTTCGTTGGGCCGCATTCGCTTTTCATCGACATCATGATGAACGTCGGCCTTGTCCTCTGGGCGGCCAACGCGGCCCATGATGCCAATCTTCGCGACATCGCCCTGGAGCATTGCCGGACCACCGCCGCCTATCTCGTGCGTCCCGACGGCAGCACGGCGCACGAGGGCATTTTCCACACCGTCAAGGGAACATTCTTGCGGCGCAGCACACACCAGGGCTGGAGCGCCGCCAGCACCTGGGCGCGTGGCCAGGCGTGGGCGATTTATGGTTTCACTGCGGCACATCGCCTCTCCGGCGAGGCCGAGTTCCTCGATATCGCGCGTCGCTGTGCAAATTACTACTTGCAACACGCCCCCAAGGGCCTGGTGCCGTACTGGGATTTTGATCTGCCGCCGGACGGACCCCTCCTCTGGGATAGCTCCGCGGCTGCCATCGCCGCCAGCGGCTTCTTGGACCTTTCCGAGCAGGCGCCGGATAAGACAGAGCAGGAGCGCTATCGCAGAGCGGCGCTGGCCATCTTACAGACGCTCTGTTCCCAGCGTTTCCTGCCCTATGACCAGCCCGATTGGGAAGGCATTTTGCAGCACGGCAT
>DASZFN010000872.1:0-6254 GCA_035939715.1 Gemmataceae bacterium
CAGCGGTCGGCGTGTCGGTGGCTTTCCTGGCCAGCGTCATGTACCTGGTTCAATCGCAACGGCTCAAGGAAAAGAAGTTCTCCGGCAACGGCCTTCGCTTGTTGAACCTGGAACGGCTGGAGAACATGAACCGGCGCGGCATCAACTGGGCCTTCCCGCTCTTGACCATCGGCCTTGTCATCGGTCTGGTGCAAATGGCTCAGGACCACGTCCAGCTTCAAGGCTGGACGGATCCGCGCGTCCTGAGCACGATCGTGCTCTGGATCGTCTTTGCCATCGTGCTCTATCTTCGCTACGGCTTCCGCCTGCGCGGCAAGCGCGTCGCCTTCTTGACGATCATGGCGTTCGCTCTGCTGCTCGTCACCCTGGTGACCTCGCATCAGCACAAACCGGGAGGCATACCATGATGCTCCTGGCCGTTGGTTGCAGCCACCGCACGGCGCCGGTGGAGTTGCGCGAGAAAGTCGCCTTCGATCAGGACAAGCTGCTACGCGCGCTCGACGACCTGACGGCACGGTACGGCTGCGAGGCAGTAATTCTCAGCACCTGCAACCGGGTCGAGCTTTACCTGGCGCGGCCCGACGCAGCGTTGACGCTCGATGGCCAGCTGATCACCGAGTTCCTGGCAGAATTTCACCAGCTTGCCAGGGATCAGCTGGCGCCACATTTTTATGAACATCGCCTGGCGGACGTTGTGCGTCATCTGTTCCGCGTCGTCGCCGGCCTGGACAGCATGATCGTCGGCGAGGGCCAGATCGCCGGCCAGGTGAAGCGCGCCTACGAAACCGCGCACGCGCGCGGCGCGGTCGGACCGGTGCTGCACGCCCTCTTCCAGCACGCCCATGCCGTCGCCAAACGCGTTCGCACAGAGACCGGCATTGCCCATGGTCGCGTATCGGTGTCGAGTGTCGCCGTGGATTATGTGCGCCAGGTGTTCGACCGCTTCGATGACAAAACGATTCTGGTGATCGGCGCGGGCAAAATGGGAGAGCTGACGTTGCGGCATCTGCGGCAACTGAAGCCGCGGCGGATCTGGGTCGCCAATCGTAGCCCCGAAAAGGCACAAGAAATCGCCGCCGCCTGCGGCGGCCGGGCGGTTGCCTGGGAGCAACTGGATGAAGCCGTCGGCAATTCAGACATTGTGCTGAGCACCACCGGCGCTCCGGAGCCGATCATGACCCTGGAGCGCTACCAAAGGATTCGACCGCAACGCGCGGGCGCCGCGGTGGTCATTCTCGACATCGCCGTGCCGCGCGATTTTGATGCCCGGATTCATGACGGCGACAGCACCTGCCTTTTCAACATCGACGATCTCAAGCGCATACGCGAGCAGACCCTGCGCGACCGGCAAAAACAGATCGCTCCTGCCGAGGCCATCGTCGAAGAGGAAGCGCGGCGCTTCTCCAGGGAGTGGTCGCGGCGCCGGCACGGCCCGGTGATCGCCCGGCTGACGCAGGAGCTGGAGGCAAAGCGGCAGGCCATCGTGCGGCAGTTGTTCAGCCGCTTGAACGGCCAACTCACGAACGAAGACCGCGCCTACATCGAAGGCGCCTTCCGCTTGCTGCAAAACCAGTTCCTGCACGGCCCCATCTCGGCGCTCTCCGAGGAAGTTCACGAAGGCGGCGGCCATACCTTGCTGGATGCCCTGCGCAAGCTGTTTCGCTTGAGCGAATAGATCATTGGTCATTCGTCATTGGCGAATGACGAATGACCAATGACCAATGACCAAACGGATCCGTGAATGCAAACCAGCCTGGTTACCGGCGGAGCAGGATTCATCGGCAGCCATCTTGTCGAGGCGCTCCTCGCCAGGGGACGACGCGTGCTGGTGCTCGACGATCTCTCGACCGGCTCCATGAGCAACCTGCAGCGCGTTCACGATCACCCGCAGCTTCAGGTTATCGTCGATAGCATCACCAACGAACGGCGCCTGGCAGAGTTGCTGGAAGAGGCGCAGGAAGTGTTTCATCTGGCTGCCGTCGTGGGCGTCCGCCTGGTGCTGGACGAACCGGCGCTGACGGTCGCCACGCATGTTGGCCCGACCGAGATGATCTTGCGTTTGCTGGATGCCCGGCACAAGCCGGTTTTTCTGGCCAGCACCAGCGAGGTCTATGGCAAGAATCCCAAGCTGCCTCTGGGCGAGGAAGATGACCTGGTCCTGGGACCGACTTCCAAGGGCCGCTGGATTTATGCGTGCAGCAAGGCCCTGGACGAGTACCTGGCGCTCAGTTATTTCCAGCGTTCCGGCTTGCCGGTCGTGGTGGGTCGATTTTTCAACGTCGTCGGGCCGCGCCAGGTGGGCCGCTATGGCATGGTGCTGCCGCGCTTCGTCGACCAGGCGTTGACCGGCGGCCCGCTCGTCGTTTATGACGACGGCCGGCAGGTGCGCTGTTTCGCGCACGTTCTGGACATTGTTCGCGGCATCCTCAAGCTTATGGATTGTCCAGCCGCTGCCGGGAAGGTTGTTAATCTCGGCAGTGATGAAGCAGTGAGCATTCGCGAACTGGCGGAACGCGTTGCCCGCCTGGTTGATCCCAGCCTGGCCATCGAGCACATCGCCTATGCCAAAGCATATGCGCCCGGCTTTGAAGACATTCGCACCCGCGTGCCGGATCTGACACGCATCCGTGCCATGATCGGCTATACCCCGGAATATCAACTGGACGATATTCTTCGCGAAGTGATCGCCTGGAAAAGACAGCGCCTGGCGGAAGCCAACGAAACGTGATGCCCAGCCGTCCCTTCTGCATTCACCACTGCACTTCCCTGCCGTACCGCTTCTTTGGCCGGCACGCGGAACTGGGCGTACTGCGGCAAGCACTGCACGATCAAGACCTGACGCTCGTAGCCCTGGTCGGCCAGGGCGGACAGGGCAAGACTGCCATTGTGCAGCACTGGTTAGAGGAACTAGCAACCACGCCAGCCGCTGTCGAAGGCGTGTTCCTGTGGAGCTTCTACCGCGGCAGGAGCGCCGATTTATGCTTGCGCGAACTTTATGCGTATGCGGCAGGTTTGCAGCAACCCGGCGAGTTATCGGCTAGCTATTGTGTCGATCGGCTGCTGCCGATTCTGCGCCGCGAGCGCTGGGCCATTATTCTTGACGGCGCCGAGATCGTCCAGCATGACAGCGGCCCCTGGCTTGGCCGCTTCGTTCATCCCGAACTCGGCCGCCTGCTCGAGGAAATCGCCAGCCGGCCGATGCCCGGTATAGTCGTGCTGACGACGCGGTTTCCCGTTCCGGAGCTGGAACAGCGCCGCGGCACACGCCTGATCGCGCTGGGCGGACTGGATGAAGTCAGTGCCCGCGAGCTACTTACCAGCCTGGGCGTGCGCGGCTCCAGAGCGGAACAGGATGAGGCCGCCGCTTTCTGTGCCTATCACGCCAAGGCCGTCGAATTGTTGGCGACCTATCTGGTGCGGTTTGCGGACGCGACAGCGGCACGCTGGCGTGAGCTGCCGGCAGCGCCGGCAAGTCCTGATGCGAGCGAGGAAGAGCAAAAGGTGGCGCGCGTGCTCGCCGCCTATCAGGCGGCGCTAGCGGTCGCTGCTCAGGACATCCTGGCGCTGGCGACCGCATTCCGCGAACCGCCTAGCGAAGCCCGGCTACTGGACTATCTCGCCAGCAAGCCGGTCAAGGTACTGCTTCGCGATACCTGGAAACGCGTCTACCAACCCTTTGACGAACGGCCACGGCACTGGCTGGCCGGGCAGGTTCAGGAATTGATCGACCTGCGCTTGCTGGAACGCGTGCGTGGCGGAGCCCGTCAGGATAGGGTGGTCATCGACGCGCACCCGCTCGTGCGCCGCGCCTTTGGCCTCGTGCTGGGACCCGCCGGACAGAAGCAGAGTGCCCTGGCCCGCGCCGGGTTCTTGCGCGGCCGGCCCGAGCGCGCGCGGCCCGATACGCTCGAGCAAGCGCAAGAGGAGATTGAGCTGTTTCATGCTTACTGCGATGCCGGTTTATGGAATGAGGCGGATACCACTTACGTGGCCCTGGAGAACCCGAAGCACCGCTTCCTGGCCCCTGCTCTGGAGCGTGACCTCCTGCTCCGGTTTTTCCCCGGGCAAGACTGGCAGCGTGCGCCCCTGTGGCCGGGTTTCGGCAGATACCGCAGCCTGGCCATTTGCTTTGAAATGCTCGGTCAGTACGACGAGGCCTTGACGACCTATCGCGAGAGCGATGCCCCTATGCGCGGCGACGCCTTGCTGGCCCTCGGCCGCTTGCGACCGCTCCTGGACGAGCGCGTGGCGACCCATCCCTGGAACAGCTTGTGGCAAGCCTACCGCTGTCACGCCCTTTGTCTTGCCGGCTGCCTGGACGAAGCCACGGCACTGGCGCGCGCGCTGGTTCCCCTGGACGTCTACGAATGGATCCACGTCTTTGAATGCCTGCTGCGCGCGGGACAATTGCCTGTGATTGACTTGCGCAGCCTTCTGTACGAGCCGCCTTATGCCGCCGAACATCGCTGGAGCGCACTGGCGCGCGAGCGCATGCGGCTCGATTATCTACGCGTGCAAAACCCGCGCGAGGGGACGCTGCCGGCTGCCTATGCCGTTTTGCTGGAATCGTATGATCGGAGCGGGCTTCCTTACGAGCGCGTCCTGTGCCGGCTCAGCTACGCGCGTTGGCTCATGAGTCGGGATGAACGCGGCCGGCTGCACTCCGTCCTCACCCTGGCCCTGGATTTGACCGAGCGGCACCAAATGCAAATGCTGGCGGCTGATGTTCTCGAAACGCAGGCCGATGCGGCCCTGGCGGAAGGAGATCGCCCAGCCGCGGACATCTGCCTGGCCCGGATGGTTCGCATTCGTCAGCAAACAGGCTATTTTGGGCCTTCACGCCCATGACAGTGGTTTGCCAGTTTGCCACGGGTCACGGGGGGCGCGCCGCCCTGGCCGTGCAGCCGCAGTTCACGCCGGCTTTGAACGGGCTGAAACACCTGCGGAGCGCAAGGCAAGCCGTGGCGTCATAACTGTCTCGTAGAACGGCGGTATTCTTCAGCCGATCTTCAACTCCCTTTGGCGGGAAACGGCACGATGTCCTTCAGCGGATCATGCCTGTCCTTCTCCCAAACGCGCGCATGATAAAGGATCAGGCCATGGACGGCGTGGTAGATGGCGCCGCTTTCCATGGGGTCCGAGCGAATTTCCAGGATCATGCGCGACAGGGCGCTGACGGCGTCTTGCACCCAAGCCTTGTCCAGGTCGGCGTCGGGCAAGGAGAAGGCTAGCCATTCCAGGGTGTGCCCTGTGCTGTAGATGCGCTGCTGCATGTTGTCGAGGTTGGCCCGTTTCCGGAAGAACTCGGTCGAAAACGAGCCGTCCGGGTTCTGCAGCTCCTTGGCGCGCTGCTGATAGTGTGCCAAATGCTCGGCGACCTCTTTCCAGACACCGGACTTCTGTCCGCCTCTCTTCTGGTGCAGTTGGTAGACCCAGCTCAGGCCGAAGAGCCGATGCGTGCCGCCACAGGCCGCGTCGTCGATGGGCTGCGCCATCTCGTAGCGGACGATATCCTCGAACTTCAACTGCTCGCCGAGGTTGTTGGTCCAGGTGCAATCGGTGCCGAAGAACTGGCCGATAATGATGATGGCCCAGCTCAGTTCCTGGTTGGCCTTGACGCTGGCGCGGGCCTTGGAGTGGCGGATGAAATCCATGAACGTGTAATCCTTGCCGTTAACGACAAACTTGCGCTCCGGCTTCATGCCCCATTGCGTCATCTCGGCGATGAACTGATCTTGATGGCCCTGGGAGAGGTACATCTCCTTCATGGTCGCCACGTCAAGGCCGTCGTTGGTCGGGAAAAATTCCAGGCCGCGCAGGCGGCCGCCGGCGCAGATGTAGTCTACCGCCTTGACCGATTTCTTGGTCTCGGGATCGAGCAGGGTAATGTCGGGCCCCAGGCCGAGAATGCCGTGGAACACGGTCCAGAAGGCGTTGTCGGTGCGCAGTTGACGTTGCTTGACGTTATCGATGGCCGACTCGACGCGGTTGCGCAGGCCGTCCGGGATAGGCAAAGGCGCCGTGATCGGCTCCTCCGCGCTCTTAAGGCTTGAAGTTGCTGGCAGCTTGCCCTGGTTCAACGGCGGCGCAGGCGGACAGCCGGTGCAGATAGCCAGGACGGCGGTAGTCAGCAGGCAGGCTGCACCAGCGCGCGCCATTCGGCAGCACACCAGCCCGAAGCGCCAGCGAGGCCCTCGCTGGCGCTTCGGGCTGGTGCAGCACGTTCGCACACGGTCATGCACGATAGTCCATTT
>DASZFN010000873.1:0-7681 GCA_035939715.1 Gemmataceae bacterium
GATGTAGTCCTCGGTGTCGAACCAGAGCACGACATAGACCTTGGCCGGCGCCTCGGCCCGCGCGGCTTGCACACCTGCCAGGAGCAACCACAATGCCGCCGCCATGAGCAGCGAGGAAGTTCCACGAATTGAGCGCATCGCCAAACTCCAATCTTTCTGATTCGGATCGTTATCCGGTATCCTATTAATAGTCAGGGCGGCCCGAGCCTTGCTGCCGCCGGCTTTTCCATCGTGCTTGATGGTCGCAACCCTTTCACGGGAAGATCCACGTGCCTGAGCTGCAAACACATCGCTCCGGATTTGTGGCCATGCTAACACAAAAGTGCCCGCGCTGCCGGGCCGGGCAAATCTTCCGGGGGCGCATCACCATGAACGACGATTGCCCCGTGTGCGGCCTGCACTTCGAACGGGAACAGGGCTATTTCCTCGGCGCCATGTACCTGAGCTACGCGCTTTCGGTCCCCATCCTCGGCCTGCTCATGTTAGCCGTGTACTTGATCGTGCCCGCGCTTCGCTTTGAGTTTATCGTTCTCGTCGCCACGATCGCCTACCTGCCTTTTGTGCCGTTGGTCTTCCGCTCCTCGCGCGTGTTCTGGATTTATTTCGAGCGCTGGGCGAATCCCAATTTCTGATTCAAGCGGTCCGTGCGTGCATCTCGGCAAATCTCCTGGCATGCCTGGGATTTTGTCGTTATCGTAGTCTCTCTGTCGGATTTCTCGCACCCTGCTTGGAGAAGTTGCATGCGCTGCTTTCCCCTGTGTTGTCTGGGTCTGGTCCTCCTTCATGGCGCCGCGGTCGCTCAAACCTCGAAAGGGCCGCTCGTTTTGATCGGAGCGCGCATCTATACGGCTGCCGGTGCTCCTATCGAGAACGGCATTCTCGTTATCAAAGAGGGCAAGATCGAAGCGATTGTTGCCGGGAAAGATGCCGGCGTTCGCGTACCACTCAACGCCAGCGCGCGCAATCTTTCCGGCAAGGTGATCATTCCCGGCATGGTGGATACGCATTCGCACATTGGCATTTATCCACGGCCGCACGTTCCGGCCAATCAGGACGGCAACGAAATGACGGGGCCGGCACAGCCCGGGCTGAGGGCGCTGGATGCCATTTATCCGGATGATCCGGGCATCCGCATGGCCGTGGCCGGCGGCATCACGACCGCGAACATCATGCCCGGCAGCGGCAACGTCATCGGCGGGCAGACCGTCTACGTCAAGCTGCGCGGCCGCACCATTGAAGACATGCGCCTTGCCAACGCCGGCGTCCTGGGTGGTTTGAAGATGGCAAATGGCGAGAACCCTAAGGGGTACGGCCGCCGTCAGCAGGCGCCTGGCACGCGCATGAAACTGGCGGCTTTGCAGCGCGAGCAATTTGTCAAGGCCCGGGACTACCAGCAAAAATGGGCTGCGTATCGCAAGGCAAATGCCGCCGGCAAGGAGTTGCCGGCCCCGGAGACGGACCTGTCGCTCGAGCCCCTTGTCGAGGTGCTCGACGGCAAGCGCACCGTCCATTTTCACAGCCACCGCGCTGACGATCTCATGACGGCTTTACGCATTGCTCAGGAGTTCGGCTTTGAAATCGTGCTGCACCATGCCACCGAAGGCTATCGCATTGCCGATGAGCTGGCACGCCGCAAGGTGCCCGTATCTCTCACGCTCGTCGATAGTCCCGGCGGTAAGTTAGAGGCAGCCGGGTTGCTGGAAGAGAACGCCGCCATTCTGGACAAGGCCGGCGTCAACATCGCCATAAATACGGATGACTTCATCACCGAGTCGCGCTTCTTCCTCCGCACCGGCGCCATTGCGGTTCGCGGCGGCATGTCCGAAGACGCAGCCCTGCGTGCCTTGACCATCAACCCGGCCCGGATGCTCCACCTGGAGAACCGCGTCGGTTCACTAGAGCCGGGCAAGGATGCGGATTTCGTAGTGCTCTCTGGCCCGCCCTTCAGCGTCTACACCCAGGTGCTGGAAACGTACATCGACGGCGTGCGTGTCTTCGATCGCTCGCAGAAAAAGGACTGGACCTATCAGGCCGGCGGTTTCGCGTTGGCCGATCAGAGCCGGCTACCCAAGCCGCCCGCGACACTAAAGCCTTTGTCTCAGGTGTCAGTGCCCGTCGCCGTGCAGGCCGCACCGTCGTTGCAGGAATCCCCGACGCGGTTTGCCGTCTTCGCCGGGCGCATTGAGACAGTAAGCAATGGCACCATCGAAGACGGCGCCATTCTGGTGGAGGAGGGCAAGATTCGCTACGTCGGCGCGCGCGCCGACCTCAAGCTGCCCGAAAAGACGCCCGTTCTCACCACGGCAGTCGTCACGCCCGGCTTGATCGACACGCACACCGTCGTGCCGACCACGGGTCTGCTGAATATCCCGGCCGACCAGGAACAAGACGAGATGAGCGATCCCAACCAGGCGGACGTACGCGTGCTCGATGGCTTCAATCCGAATGAGCCGCTCTTGCAATTCCTGCGCGAGCAGGGCGTCACGGTGATTCAGGCCATGCCCGGCCGCGCCAATGTCATTGCCGGGCAAGGCGGCGTCTTCCGCACGCATGGCCGAACGGCAGAACAGATGACGTTGCGCTTTCCGTCAAGCATCCTGATCAACCTTGGTGAAATACCCAAGACCTCGTACGCCGGCAAGCTTCCCGGCACGCGCATGGGCACCGCCAGCCTGGTGCGCACCGCCTTCAGTCAGGCGGCGAACAATCGGCACAAGCGGCTGGCTGCCAAGGACGAGGACAAGCATCCGCCGCATAATCTCAAACTGGAGGCGCTGGAGTTGGCGCTGAACAAGAAGGTGCCGGTCTATTTCAGCGCGCATCGCGCCGACGATCTCGACACCAGCCTCCGGCTGGCGAACGAATTCAATCTGAAGGCCGTGCTCGATCTCGCCACGGAAGGCTATCTGATTGCCGACATCATCGCGGCAGCGAAAGTGCCCGTGGTCGTGCACCCGACCATGCAACGCGCCGGGGCCAGCATGGAGACCTACAACAGCCACCTGTGCAATGCCGCCATCCTCGCCGATCACCATATCCCGATCGCCATCGGCACTTCCTTCGAAGGTTATGTCCCCAAGACGCGCGTGCTGCGTCACGAAGCGGCTGTCGCCATGGTCAACGGGCTCGGCTTCGATCGGGCCTTGCGAAGCATTACCCTGGATGCCGCCCATCTGCTCGGCATCGACGCCCGCTTCGGCAGCCTCGAGGTAGGCAAGGAAGCGGACCTGGTCCTGTACGACGGCGATCCCTTCGAGAACACAACCCACGTGACGCAGACCGTCATCGGCGGCCGCGTCGTCTATGATCGGGTGGAGTATCTGAAGCTGCCGTTCGAGCGGCGTGCTCTGCCACTGGCGGGCGGCGGGGTCGGCTGCTGCATGGGAATATGGTAAGGGTCAAGATATGGCTGTCTTGCCAAGCGTTTCCTTTGTCCGGCGAAAGCGAGGCGGGAACACGGCGAACGTGAGTACTACCAGCAACCCGACTGCGACATTGATCCACAGAATGGTCTGCTCATCAACGTTATGAAAGATAAGCGAATGCAAGCACTGGCCGACAAAGGTCTGTCCCGAACGTGATTGGCCCGCGAGATCACGCAGCTCGCGCTCCCAGACCGTAAGGGGGCAGTCGTAACCTAGGAGCAGCTCGATGCCGACGATCAGCACGGCGGCCACATGCACGCAGCGGAACCAGGGATTGCGGGCCCAACTCTTGCGGAACAGCACTCCGATAAGCACGGCCAGTTCGCCGAATACGACAAAGCCGACATAGCACACGTGGATTCCCACAATCACATCGGCCCAGAACCCGTACCAATTCATGGTTCCCTCAATAGATCGGCGTTTTCGACTGTCCCAAGAGCTATTCGTTGGCCGTTGCTGTCATCTTGCATGATCCGGCAACGACATTTTTATTCCCGGCGGCGGGACTTGCTCCTGCATGCCGGAGGTGTTAGGGTACCAGCCTGTCCCGCTGGGCTGACGACACGTTTCCATCGCGGATGGGTGCCACATGCAACGAACTCGACCGACGTCGGTGACGATCATCGCCATCTTGAACCTGGTGTTCGGCGGCCTCTGGCTGCTCTGCGGGATGGTTAGCCTGGGTATGCAAGTTTCCGGCATGCAGAACATGTTCATGAACTTCGGAAACATGAATCCCAGCAACAATCCGCAACTGGCCAAGCAGCAGGAAATTCAAAAAGAGATCCTGGAATTCACGAAGGAGAGCAATCGGCCTGCGGCGCAATACGCTTCGAACCTGCAGACCCTGGTGCTTTCAATCATGTTAATTGTAAGCGGCATCGGGCTTCTCAGAATGCAGCTCTGGGGACGTGTCCTGGCCCTGGTTTATGGAACGGTCAGTATTTTGAGCCACATCGCTGTGCTGGTTTATATGTTCATGGTTAATGTCCCGGTCGCCCAGGCCTTTGCAGAGAAAATGGCCGCTAAAGGCGAGCAAGAAAAAATGATGGGCAGCCTTATGCAATTTGGCATCTATGTGGGAATGGCTGTCCCGATCGTGTCCATGATTTACCCGGCGATTGTGCTGATTCTCATGTTGCGTCCAGCCGTCGCCGCTGCTTTTCGCGGTGAGCCCGCGCCGACCGGGGACGCCGCTCCCGCCAGCGAACACATCGAAGAAGACGACCGCTGGGGCCGCGGCTAGGGCCTGTCATTTCGCGGCCGGATTTTCATCGCTCAAGCGGACGCGCCATTCCTGCGTTTGATTCACGTCATAAACAGTGGTCTTGCCCTGGCCGGTAACGGTCACTTTTCCCTTCACGTGAAAAGTCCGGTCCGAACGGGCGAGCCTGCCCGCAACGGCATCGAAGTAGTAATCCGCCCTGGCCGGGTCGGCCTTGAGATCGGCGGTGGTTTGATAGGCGCCGCTTTGTTTGGGCGGCACAAACGTGACCGCCCAGACTGCATCAATGTGCTCCACCTCTTTGCGGTCCGCCATTTCCTTGCCCTTGTAGGTGTAATCCACGTCGGCCTTGTAGTTGCCGATTGGGTCCGGCGCCACATGCGTCATGCTACGCTGCCAACGTTGGCCGGGCTGCACGGGCTTGTCCGGCAGATAGCCGGCGAAAATGTTTTCCTGCTCCTCGCGGATGATCTCTCCAAAACGCGTCGGGTCGGCATTCTCGTCCCCCCGGACCCGCTTCATGAACTCCCGGACGCCGTCGATTTTGCTCACCTTTTGCAGGTCTGGAGCCAGCGTGATCGTCAGGACCAGCCCCTTGAGCCTTTCGGCCAGGGCATCGGCGCTCTTTTGCCGCTGGGCGTCCAGGTCCGCGCCGCCGCTGGAGGAGCCTTTGAAGCGCTGCGCCGTCGTGGTCTTTTCGAGCACCACGCCCGCCGCGTCGTTGCGGAGCACCTTGTAAAGATCTACGGTCGTGATCTGCATCTCGGTCTTGAAGTCCTGCTCATCCCGTCGGATGCTGTCCTTGAGCGTGTTGACCGTCTCCACATAGAAGCGGTCGCCTTCCTTCCATTTCCATTCCAGCCGGGTCTGCCCCCAGGCCGGGGCGAGCACGCTCCCGAGCACGCACAGCGCCGCCAGCCAGGCACGTGGCCCCATGGAACACCTCCGCTGCAAGTGGTGAACAAAATCTTCTCTTCTTTCTTTTTATGGAGATTGCCCCGCGGCATCGAAGAACCGGGCAGAATATTCCTCGCTCTTCGCGCGGCGTCTGCAGCGCGGTACCATGAGCGCATATTCAGAGCATCGGCTTACTGCGTCTGTAGTCTCGGGAAAGGAAAGAATCATGTGGAAGCGGATTGTGACCGTGCTGGTAGTGCTGGCCGTCTGGGTGGCCGCCCAGGCGCCGGCCGAGGAACTGAATGTCGGCGATGCCGCGCCGAAATTCGCAGTCAAGGAATTCGTCAAGGGCGAGCCGCTTACCGGCCTGGAAAAGGGCAAGACCTACGTGGTTGAATTCTGGGCAACCTGGTGCGGTCCTCGCCGGACCAGCATCCCGCACCTGAGCGAGCTGCAGAAAAAACATAAGGACGTCACCTTCATCGGTGTCAGCGTCTATGAGAACGATCAGTCCAAGGTCAAGCCGTTTGTGGACGAGATGGGGGACAAGATGTCGTACCGGGTCGCTCTCGACGCGGTGCCGGAGGGCGGCAAGCGCGACGAGGGCAAAATGGCCAAGGGCTGGGTGGACGCGGCCGGGCTGGACGGCATTCCGGCAGCCTTTGTGATCAACAAGGACAGCAAGGTCGCGTGGATCGGCCATCCCATGGAGCTGGAAAAGCCGCTGCAGCAGGTCGTCGATGGCACCTGGGACGTCAGAGCCGCAGCCGTCGCTTTCAAGGAGGACCGCGCCCGGCAGAGCAAGCTTAAGGAACTACGCCGCAAGCTCGGCAAGGCCCAGGGCGACCATGACACCAAGGCGGTCCTCGCCATCCTGGATGAAGCCATCAAAGATGATGCCAAGCTGGAAGAAAGCGTCGGCTTTATGAAATACCAGACGCTCGCAACGGACTCCGATAGCCACGACAAAGCCGTTGAATACGGCAAACACCTGGTGGACAAGGTGTTCAATGACAACGCCCAGGCTCTCAACAGGATTGCCTGGATCCCGCCGCCAAAAAGCCGGAAGCCAAGTTCGTCAGGCTCGCCCTGGCCGCCGCCAAGCGCGCCGACGAAGTGGCCAAGAGCAACGACAGCGCCATCGCCGACACGCTGGCCCTGGCCTACTTCAACGACGGCGACGCCGCCAAGGCCCTGGAGACCCAGGAGCGCGCCGTGAAGCTGGCCAAGGGCTCGTCCAGCAAAATCGATCCGGGCATGGAAGAGCGCCTCGAGCAATATCGCAAGGCGGCCAAGAAGCAATAACACCCGGCCCGTGTTAATAAACAGGGCCGGCCCATAGGCCATTTTTGAGTAGCCGAATTCGCGCGAATGCGGCAATGGGCACTGCTGAACTCTGGCGAGTTCAGTTACCGATTGGTCATTGGTCATTGGTCATTCGCGAATGGCCAATGACTCATGACCACTTCAACGGGAAGTCCAGACACGCATCAAGAGGAGGAAAGCAACCATGGACACGATCAAGCCGCTCTTTACCGCCAGCGCGACCGCGACCGGCGGCCGCAATGGACATACGGAAGCAAGCGACGGCTCGGTGAAAGCCGACCTGTCCGTGCCCAAGGCCATGGGCGGACCAGGCAAGCCAGGCACGGCGACGCCGGAGCACCTGTTTGCCGCCGGCTATGCCGCCTGCTTCGGCGGCGCCCTCGATTATGTCGCCAAACAGCACCGCAAGGATGCGACCAAAGCGAAGGTCACCTGCGCCGTGTCGATTGGCCCGCGCGACGGCGGCGGTTTTGGTCTGGCCGTCAAACTGCAGGTCGAGGACAAGAGCTTTCCGCAAGCCGAACTCGCCGCGCTGGCCACGGAAGCGCACGAGAAAATCTGTCCGTACTCACACGCCACGCGCGGCAATGTCAACGTCGAACTCGCTGTTGTGGGTGCTTGACGAAGAATGCCTGCCAAACACCTTGGCACCCTATGCATTCTTGCAGAAAGTTGCCGAATTCTTGCCGCAAGCGTCGGGGTCCATTGACGGTAAGCGCGTTTATGCATTCGACTGCATGAAGATGGCCAAGTGGCCATCTTGGCGCGAGACCCCTAAATGGATTGCATTGCGCGCACACACACACGG
>DASZFN010000874.1:0-1919 GCA_035939715.1 Gemmataceae bacterium
GCGGCAGCATGAAAACCGCCGGCCCACTCGCCAACCTCGTCTTCCTGCAGAGATACCGCGGCAGCGCCGATGCCTGGGTCGGCGAAATGCAAACCAGTCTGACCGCTACCAAATTCCTCATCGACCAGCTCACAGGCGACTTCCGCACCGACGGCCAGGGTGCCATCGTCCTCGTCTCGTCAGTTGCTTCCCAGTTTATCGCCACCGAGACGCCGCTGAGCTACCACGTCGGCAAGGCAGGAATGGTGCAACTCGCCCGCTACTATGCCGCGACCCTGGGCCGAAAGGGCATCCGCGTCAACGCCGTCTCGCCCTGTACGATCCTCAAGGAAGAATCGAAGCAGTTCTACCTGGACAACGCCGCCTTGCAGAAGATGTATCGTCAGATCACGCCGCTGGGCCGCATGGGGACCGCCGAAGAAGTCGCCCAGGTCATCGCCTTCCTGTGCAGCCAACAGGCTTCCTTCGTTACCGGCCAGGAGTTGATCGTCGACGGCGGCATGACCTTACTCTTGCACGATGCCCTGGCACGCCAATGGCTTCCGGCCGAGGATCGCAAATGAACACCGAAGACGTCTCGGTCCTGATGCTGAACTACAACCACGGCCACTACCTGCCCCGCGCCATCAACGCCGTGCTCACGCAGAGCGTCCGTCCCCGCGAGTTCATCATCATTGACGACGCCTCCACCGACGACAGCATCAGCGTGCTGGAAAAGTTCGCCCGCCAGGATCCGGTCATTCGCGTCGTCCGCTGTGAGCGCAACCAGGGCGTGGTGCCCAATAACAATCGCGGCCTGAGGATGTGCACCAGCGAATACATCATCGCTGCCGCGGCCGACGACTACCTGCTTCCCGGCATGATCGAACGTTCCATGGCCGTCCTGCGCCAAAATCCCCAGGTGGGCATGTCGTGCGGCTACTGGCGGCTGCTCATCGAATCGACCGGAGAGACACGCCAGTACAAGACCGACTGGGGCACGGCACCGGCGTACATGAGCCCGGCACAACTGGCGGAATCGATCCACGGCGGAACACTGCCAACGCCCTCCGCAATCTTCCGCCGCGAGGCGCTGCTGCGCGCCGGCGCCTACCACAATGAATTGCACTGGCACGCCGATTGGTTCGCGGCCATGGTGGTCGCTTTCCGCGACGGCATCTGTTACGTTCCCGACGCACTGGCCGTCCAGACCGTCCGCGAGGCTTCCCACCTCCATGCAGGTATCCGCGACACCGCTGCTCAGCGCGCCGTCATGACCGAGGCCCTGAAGCTGCTTCTATCCCCCGAATATCAGGATGTCCTGCCGTTCTTCCAGTCCAGCGGCATCATGACCAGTTACGGCCGACATTTGGTCGAGGCGGCAGCAGGCTTGCCCCAGCGCTGGAGCCCCGCCGTCCTCGGGCTCATTAGCGGCATGGAGCTGGAAGTCTACGCCAGCCTCTTGGACGACGACAATCCCGAGGTCCGATCTCTCGCCCGCTTCTTGCTCGGGCCGATGTGGAAATGGCGCATGCAGGAAATGGCCCATCTCCGCTCGGTTTCCGAGCGCCTCAATCGCTTCATGACCACCCCCATGGGCCGCCTCTGGCGCCGCATGGGCCGCCTCAAAGGCGTCATCCGCCGCCTGGCGGGCTAATCTGAGAATTCCAAAAAAGCTAAGAATTCCCTTTTTTCACCATCAAGGGAATTCTTAGAATTGCGCTATAACATCTTGACGCAAAACGAGTTAAGTCATCGCCGGCGCCTAAGAATTCCCTTTCCGGGGGTGTGCCCTCCCCAGGGTCATTCTTAGGGAATTCTTAGCTTTGACAAAAAACGGAGCGAACCTCCCACGACTCGGAACGACAGCATGCGACGACGAGCCCGACGCGCCAGCTAACGGCGAAGCAAAATGTTCCGCGCGGAACATTGGCCGCGAT
>DASZFN010000875.1:0-11520 GCA_035939715.1 Gemmataceae bacterium
ACGCCGCCCCGGCCGTTGGGGATGGCCACATTCCCTGCCGCATTGGTGCCAATGTCATTTCCTTCCAGAAGGTTGCCTGTCGTTCCGGTGTCCGTGATGTCCACGCCGTATTGCGTGTTCCCGGAGATGATGTTGGCGGTCCCGGCCGTTGTTCCGCCTATGGTATTGTTGACGGCGCTGGCACCGACGGCGATGCCGGCGGTGCCGTTGGCCAGGGCGGTGCTTCCGTCGGCGGTGGTGCCGATGCGGTTGCCCTCGACAATGTTGTTGCTGACGCCAATATCAACGCCGATTGTCTTGTTGCCCGAAATCGTATTACTTGCCCCTGCGGTTGTACCGCCAACGGTATTGGAACTGCTGCCAAGTACCACGCCTTCCCAGTTGCCCACTGCCCCAGTACCAGCGGCGTTGGTGCCGAGGCGATTCCCCTGGACGACATTGCCGTTGGCGTCAAAAATGATGCCGAAGGCTGAATTACCGGAGATGAGGTTGCCGGCCCCGGCGACACTGCCACCGATAGTGTTACCACCCGCGGTGCGATCCTCATAGATTCCGTCCAAGTTTGGTAGGGCGCCTGAACCGTCGCCGGTGGTGCCGATCCTGTTTCCCTGAATAATATTCCCTGTGGTGACGCTGGAGCCGCCGCCATAAAGATAAATCCCGTAGGTGGAATTGCCTGAGATGGTGTTGCCGGTCCCTGCCGCCGTTCCACCGATCGTATTGTTGGTGGCGCCTGCCCAGATAAAGACGCCATAGCTCCCGTTGGCGAGGGCAGCGGTGCCGGCGGCGTTGGCGCCGATGGCATTCCCCTCGACCAGGTTTCCGGTCGTGCCGGTGTCCGAGATTTCAACACCCGAGGAGGAGTACTTGTTGCCGGAGATTACATTGCCGGCTCCCGCCGCCGTCCCACCTATCGTGTTATTGGTGGCGCCGGATTCGATCGTCACACCACCGATCCCACCGTTCGTGAGACCGGCACTGCCGTCGGCGGTGGTGCCGATGCGATTGCCCACGACCAGGTTTCCTTTGGCGCTGCTGCCGAAGAGCCCGACGCCTTCAAGGCTATTACCCGAGATCAGGTTGCCGGTCCCCGCCGTTGTGCCGCCGATGGTATTGTTGCTGCATGAGACTGCCACGCCGGCAGAGCCGTTGGCAGCAGCCGCGCTGCCGTCGGCGGTAGTGCCGAGGTAGCAACCCTGAACGGTGTCCACAGATGCCCCAAAGACAGAGAGGACAATGCCGCTTTGACTGAACCGATTGACGACCAGTGCCCGTACGGTGCATTGCGTGGCCGCGATGTAAAGGCCGGAGACACCACTGCCGGCATTGGTACCGTTGAGTTCTATCAACGGTTTGGGACTATTGGAGTCAAAACCGCCCTCCGCCGCAGGGTCCGCCCGCCGGAGCGCCTGGCGTTCTCGCGGAAGAAGAACCGAACCGGCCAAGGCCAGCGCCTCATGATTGACTCCTCAATGATAGATAAGGACTTGTATTGCAAAACATACGGCTACCTTCCTTTCCGGATTGCCCGGAAGCAAGGCAAGGAAAATGCGCAAAGTGTCCTCATGCGGTGCGCATGAGATTGCCCGGTGTACCTATCTCTTGTCTGTTCCTTGGCTGGCAACGCGAGGCCGGACGGAGGCAAATCCCCAATGCGGCGTACTGAAAGCTCTTGCTATAGCAAAGGCGAATTTCGTCATACGCGTAAGGGTGGAGAAGTCGCTGCAAATCCTCTGCCATTGGAGCACATTTCCGATGGCTCCACGCTCGGCCCGGCCCGTTTCCGGGAAGGATGTTTTGCGGTGGTGCGGCGCCGTGGATGGACACTGGGACGCGGAGCGCGTGCGAATGGCCAAATCATTGAAGCACCCTTGAACCCTTGGCTTGTTGAGAGTTAGCGCGTTGTCGCCACTGGTAAACAGTCCGGTTCAGGTTGGATAAGTTGAGCCGGGTTATTTTGGCACGTAGCCCAAGCCTTGGTATCGCAACAAAAGGGCTGCCTGGGCAATCATCTCTGGCGTGGCCATCGCGAGCCGAACCGTGCCGCCGGACATGAGCGGAGCGGTGAATAAACACCAATATTAAACGTGCGCAGAAAGCGGCGTCAAGTAGCTTGTCCAAAAAAATGGATGCCCCGCTTGCTCAAGGTCCCGCCTCAATTCGGCCTGCCGCAAAGTGCCCAGAGCATGCTAGGCTTTCATGGGCAAGAAGACGTCGATGAGGATGTTGATTCGAGCTTCACGCAGCGGAGCCATTCTGTGGACAGGCCGGAAAACGATGATGCTGCCACCATCAGGAAGGTGGTCTTTGTGGCCGCCATCGGTGCACTGCTGTATGGCGGCTATTGCCTGGTGCAAAGCCCTCTTGTCCAGCAAGAAACGGCTCGCGTACCAAAAATGACGTGCAACCAATTGATTCAAAACGGCGCGGCGAACCAGCGCTATGTCACGCTTACCGATGCCTGCCTGAGCAGTCGCCGCTCCGTGGCGGAGCAGGACAGCGATACCGGCGCCCTGGAAATGTATCATCCGCTCTATGACGCAAATCTCGTACAGGAACCGGCGCCGCGCGACCTGAACCTGATCCTGTGCATCATGGATGAAATGGACCGGCGGCGGATTCGCGACGATCGCAAGCAACGGCAGCAGCTCGGGCAGCCTGGGTTGAGCGAATTGACCGGCGAGGTTACGCAGGGCGCCGCGCAGTTGCCTCCGTGGGCACGCGAAGGCCTGCGCGATCAGTTTCCCGGCATCGCGCTCGGCCAGTGCTGGGTGCTGACGGTGGGCCGCTACGAGCCGACCATGATGCGCGCCGAGCGACTCAGGTGGCATGGCTTGCTGTCCGCTTCCGCCGGAGGAGTCCTGCTGCTGGGCTGGTTGGTTTGGCGCCGGGCCGGTCGCCCGAATCAATTTCTGTCGCCCGATGGAGCGCCGCGGTCCTGCCACTGAGCATTTGCTACAGTCACGTTTTTGGACCAGCAATGCCCGGTTGTCGTATCCATCACGACGATCCCGTTCACGTAAGGTGCGATCTGAAAACGTCCGAGGGATTGATTCCCCGCGGCTGCGCCGCCGGTATTGCTGCCAGGGCCGGTGACGACCGTTCCTGGCTTCTGTTGTGCGAGTCCACGGGGGCCCAAAAACAGGACCGTAAGGAGGCAACTCGCAACAAGGCTAATCATCGACGCCAACGCAAATGAGCGTTTCATGTTAATGCTCCTCTCTTGAAACGGGACAGTTCATGATCTTCATTCCATGCGCTCCTTCATCCCCAGGGCGCGCTGCATGAATTCGATCATCAAACGCTGGTAGTGCCGGCTCATGATGCCGTGCCGGGAGTGCGGGTAGAACATCACATCGAAGTTGTCCTTGTTGGCCTGTTGCAGTTCCTGAATTAACTGCACGCTGTTTTGCATGTGCACGTTGTCGTCCATGATGCCGTGGACGATCAGGAGTTTGCCGTGCAGCTTGGCGGCCGCCTTGACGACCGAGGTGAGGTTGTAGCCCTGGGGATTCTCCTGCGGGGTATTCATGTAGCGTTCGGTGTAGATGGAATCATAGTTGCGCCAGTCCGTGACGGGAGCGCCGGCGATACCGGCGGCGAAGAGCTGGCTGTGTGTGAGCGCGTAGGCGGTCATGAAACCGCCATAACTGTGCCCGCTCATGCCGATGCGCTTGCTGTCCACGTAGGAATGAGCGGTCAGCCAGCGGATCGCCGTCTCGATGTCCTTGAGCTCCTGCACACCGAGCTGACGGTAGGCGCTCCAGGCCGAGCAGGCGCCCTTGCCGCTGGCGCTGCGCGGGTCGCAGCGGAAGACGATGAAGCCGAGCTGCGCCAGCACCTGATCGCGGAGCTGGTTCACGCTCCAGCGCTCGTGGATGGTGGGCGCGTGCGGCCCGGCGTAGGTCATGAACCAGACCGGATAGCGTTTGCCGGGATCGAAATCCGCCGGCTTGAGCAGGCTCCCTTCCAGCACGAAGCCGTCCGGAGTTTTGATATGCACGTGTTCCGCTTGGCCGAAACGGTATTCTTCCACCAAGTAGACAGGATTGGTGTCCAGTGTGCGCACCGGTGTGCCGTCGGCGGCATAAACATGCACCTGGTCCGGGCGCGTGCGATCGCTGTGCGTGGCGACGAAATAGTTGGCCCCCGGACCGAGCAGCACGCGTTGATCGCCCGGCGCAGGAGTCAAACGCTCCACAGTGGAACCAGCGACTTTCACGCGGTAGAGATCCGTGGCGATCGGGCTGTCGCGTCTTGCCGTGAAATAGACCCAGTCCGTCTTTTCATCCACCTGTTGCAAGGCTTGCACTTCCCAGTCGCCCGAGGTCACCGGCCCCAGCAGTTTGCCGGCATTGCTGAAGTGATACACGTGCCTCCAGCCGGTGCGTTCGCTGGCCAGCAGGAACGAGCCGTCCTTGAGGAAGGTGGGCTCGCCGGGATCATCGACCCAGGCGCGGGTCGTCTCGCGGAAGAGAGGCGTAACCGGGCCGGCCTGATTGCTGCAGGTGCAGAAGTCCAGCCAGGTCTGCACGCGGTTTTGCACGTAAAAGAAGACTCTCTGACTGTCGAGCGTCCAGCCGGCACGGATAATGAGGATCGGGTTCCCGGCATAGCTGCCCAGGTCGGCCCAGGCCACCGGGCCGCCGGAAATCGGCACGACGCCGAGCTTGACGAGCGGATTGGCATCGCCCGCCTTGGGATAAGGCACGTTCTCCACGACCTGGCGAGTCGGAATTTCATCGATGACGGTGAACTTGTGCACCGGCGTGTCGTCGAAACGCAGGAAGGCGAGACGGCTGGAATCGGGACTCCACCAGTAGGCCTTGTGATGGCGGTTGAAAATCTCCTCGCCGTACACCCAGTCCGCCTTGCCGTTGCCGACCAGCGCCGAGCCGTCCGTCGTGAGCCGGCGTTCGGTCTGCGTGGCCAGATCGACCACGCAGAGGTTCTGCTCGCGCACGTAGGCAACGTACTTGCCGTCCGGACTGAACGTGGCCAGTTCCTTGCGGCCGGGCGTTTTGGTGAGGCGGACGGCGCCGCTGCCGTCCAGTTTGCAAAAGTACAAATCGTTGCCCTGTTCGAAGAGCGCTGCGGTGCGCTGCGGATTCATCTGCAAGGTTGTTTGCCGCGCCAGGCTGGCCGCGCGTTGCTTCGTGAAGCCGGGCAGGGAAGCCAATCCTTTGGCGAGCTTATCCGGATCGAGGAAAGGTTCCGGACGGCCGCTGGCAGCATGAACCTTGTAGAGCCGGCTCTCTTTGACCTGCAGGAAATGCTCGCCATCCAGCCAGGCCTCCACCGAGACCGGATCGCCGTTGAAACGCATCATGCTGCGGGGCGTGGCCAGGTCCTGGTACAGGAACGGTTTGTTCATCGTGCGTTCCTCGGCCAGAGGCCGAACCCGGCCGGTCGTTAAGGGCATGGGTTGAGGCAGGCGCAGCACGGGAAAATCCTTGCCCTCGGCAAGCGCAGCGTCGAAAAAGTTCCACGTGCACAGGCCATCTTCCGATTGCGGCTCCAGTAAGTACGCAGCCAGTGTGCCGAGCGGCTGGCCCGTGCGCACGATAATCGTGCCCGCCTGCAGGCGTTTCTTGTCGCGGCGGGAGGTCGCATCAACGCTGACCTGTCGATGCTTTTGAAAAGCAGACGAAGTCCGCTCGATCCTCGTGATGTGATAGCTTTCGACGTCCAGGTCGATATCTTCGCGCAACTCGTCTACGTGGATGCCGTGCCGCTGCAGATTGTCTACAACCTCGGTGAGACTGGCGGGGAAGAGGTAGGCGTACGGCCTCTGGACAAGGAGGGTCGGTTCGTTGCGGCCGAAGTATTCGAGGCGGTATTCCTTCGGCTGGCCCGTGGAACGGCGGCGGCCGTCCTTCCTCTCCTCGACAAAGCCGAGGAAGTCGACCGGCCCGTTCAGAGGCGCCGGCTTTTGGCGTAGGGCTATGCGATCGCTGGGTTGTGGCTTATTGCCCGCCTGCACGGTCGCTTGCCGCGTTTCCGAAAGGAGCTTGCGGATCTGGTCGTGATGGTCGCCCGCGTATTCGAAAATGCTGCGCACGAAGTCGCGCGACGCAAGGACGCGATCGTGATAGGAGGCATAGGAATACGATTCGGAAAGAATGGCCATCCGGTTGCGCAGGCCAAGATAGTGGATGCCATAACGCGGGGTGGGCGGCACGCTTTCCCAGCGCGTGTGTTCGCGGTTGAAGTTGCCGTAGAAGAAGGACTTGAAGCCGGTGTGCTTCTCCAGGCGCCGGCCGGCATCGGGCAAAAGCTTGTCGCGTACATCAGCGACGATGCGGTCATCGCCCGCCGGATTGCGCGGCCCTTCATACGTGAGCGTGTAACGATGGTACGAGCCGTTCGTCGTGTGGCAATCAATGAGGATGGCGGGGTCCCACCTGGTACAGAAGCGCACGAGCGCCCGCACCTCGGGGCTTTCCAGCTTGACGAAATCGCGATTCAGATCGAGTTGCTGGGCATTCGCGCGAATGCCCATACCTTCCTCAGGGCCGGCCTGGCCCGGGCGATTGCTCTTGCTGAAACGCTCGTTGCCGTCGGCATTAAAGATGGGGGCGATAACAACGATGAGGTGCTTGAGCAGCGGCCGCTCCCTGGCGCTGACCAGGTCGCGCGCCAGCATCAGCAGTCCCTCCTTGCCGTCCACTTCCCCGGCGTGAATATTGCCCATGGCAAAGACCACGAGCTTGCCGCTGTCGGCGGCCTGTTCCGGCGTGGCGACGGGCGGATCGGCAAGAATCAAGAGCGGCAGCTTGCGCTTCTCAAAGCTCGTGCCCAGCTCACCCAGGCGCACCAGCGGCGCTTGTTTGGCCAGGCGCTCGCAAAAAGCGACCACATCCGCGTGCCGGGAGGTGGCGCGATAGTTACTGGACTCCGCCACGGTCAGGAGCGGTTCATCGGCATGAACCGGCCGCGCGAGCAGCCAGACGACAAGAAGGGCGGCCGTTAGCAACTGCTTCTTCACACGTGTTCTCCAAGGAATGACAACAAAAGCGCCGGCGAAAACCTCGCTGGCGCTTTTTGAAGTTGCGCTTCTCTATGGCTTTGTATCCCCAGACCCCTGCCGGCTTGCCCGGCAGGTGAAGCATTTCGGGAGCTAAAGCAGGCGCCGTTTTTCATCATCGACCCCTGCCGGCTCGTCCGGCAGGTGAAGGAGTTCGTCGGCTTGGTTGCAGCCGGCTGCTCGAACTCCTTCACCTGCCGGACGAGCCGGCAGGGGTCGGGGCGGACTCGGGGGCGAGCCTTCCTAGCTGCTGAACTGCTTCACCTGCCGGACGAGCCGGCAGGGGTCGGGGCTCTTGTAAACGCGCAACTTCAAAACTGGCGCTTCTGGTTGTGTAGGTCAACTGGGCTGCGCGGCCAGTGCGAAAGACGGACGGCCTTACTTCTGGCCGGACTTTGGCGAGCCTTCGCCTGCCTTGGCGGAAATCTTATCCGCCAATCCCGGCACGTCACTAGCGCCTTCAGGCACCGTGATCGTCGAGCCGGCGAAGGCGTCGCCGATCGCCTCGTAGCGGCCGCCCAGATGCTGCGCGAGAAACGCCTCGGTGACCGCGTTAAACGCCAGCCGGTTTTCCGGCCGGGCGAAGCCGTGGCCTTCGTCCGGGAACAACACATAGGTGACCGGCAGTTTCTTGGCGCGCATCGCCTGGACGATCTGGTCGGCTTCCGCTTGCTTGACGCGCGGGTCGTTGGCGCCCTGGGCGATAAGCAGCGGCCTGGAAATGCGCTCGGCGTGCGTCAACGGTGAGCGCGACAACAGGAACTCCTTGCCTTCCTTGCTGGTGAAATCGCCGACGCGATCTTTGAAAAGCTGCACCATGGGCGCCCAGTAGGGCGGGATCGTGCTCAGCAGCGTCACCAGGTTGGACGGACCAACGATATCCACGCCACAGGCGAAGGTCTCCGGCGTGAAGGTCATGCCGACCAGCGTGGCATAGCCGCCGTAGCTGCCACCGAAGATGGCGACCTTCTGCGGATCGGCGATCTTCTCGCGCACGGCCCAGGCGACGGCATCGAGCAGGTCGTCATGCATTTTGCGGGCCCACTCGCGATTGCCGGCATTGACGAACTCCTTGCCAAAGCCTGTCGAGCCACGAAAGTTCACCGATAGAACCGCGTAGCCGCGATTGGCCAGGAACTGGTGCTGCGGATCGAAGCCCCAGGTGTCGCGCCCCCACGGCCCGCCATGCACATCCAGGACCATCGGCAGCTGCGCGCTCGGCCGGCCCTTGTTGTCGGGGTCCGAGCCGGGCGGCAGCGTCAGGTAACAAACCAGGTCCAGCCCATCCCGCGCTTTTACCACCTGCGCGTGCATCTTCTGCAGCGGCAGTCCTTCCAGGTCCTTGCGATTGGTGAACAGGAACGTGGGCTTCTTGGTCGGCCGCTCATATCGATAATAGCGCACCGGGCCGTTGTCCACCGCCAGAGAAACAAGCCACTGTTGATCGTCCAGCGTGCGGCTTTCAATGGAGACTTCGCCGTCGCCCAGTTTGCGCAGCTCCTCGAAATCCGCCTTGACGGCGGGATCCTGAAACACCCAGTGCGTCCGCTCATACGTGAAAGAAACCGCCTGGACCGTGTTTTCGGTGGGATGCAGGAGCACCTGGCCGGCATCGTTGCGCTTGTCCTGGGCGACTACCGTTTCCTTGCCGGATTTCATGTCGAGCGTCGTGAACGCCCCGGTGTCGCGGCCGCGGCTGTCGATGAGATAGAGCACGTCGCCGCTCTTGTCGAAGCCGGCCGGGCTGGTCGTGAGCGTGTCGGCCATCGGGATCTTGAGGAAGTCCGACCACTGATCCTGGCCGTTCGGCTTGAGCAGCAGCATTCCGCCGTCCGGCGTCATTTTGGACGCCAGGCGAACACGGTAGTTGTCGTCGGTGAGAAAGCCCTGAAACCCCGGGTTCTTCTGTTCCAGCTTGCGCTCGCCCGTGAGCAAGTCGACGCGGTACAGATCGTGGTAACGCGGGTCGCGGTCATTGAGGCCGACGAGCAATTCGTGGGGGAAGTTGTGGCCCACCTCCACGATCATGGCGCGGACTTTCTTGTACGGCGTCAGGTCCTTCGTTTGTCCCCGCGGCAGGTCCACGCAGTAGACGTGATAGTCCTCATCGCCGTCGGAGTCTTGCAGGTAGAGGACATGGTCGTTGGTGTAAGCCCAGAAGTAGATGCGGATGCCGCGCTTCTTGTCGGCGCTGACCGGCCGGGCGTCATCGGGCCGATCAATCGGGGCGACCCAGACGTTGAGCACGCCGTTCACCGGCGCCAGGAAGGCGAGCTGTTTGCCGTCCGGACTGAGACGCGGCGCGGCCCGGTCGGGATTGCCGAACAGCAGCTTGCGCGGGATGAGGCCTGCCTTGGCGCCGGTTTCAGTCGGCTTCGGCGCCTCGGCCTGCGCCAAATTAACCACCGAGCACAACGCCATGCTCGCCAGAACGGCCCGGGCTGAACGGGAGACAATGCCGCCGAGACAGATCATCGCTTCCTCCTTTTGCGGTCGGATTACCTTCTGAGCTGCGAATATCATTCTATGGGCACGAGAGTTACGCATTCAAGAAGGCGGGCCCGCCAACCCACCTGACGAACTGCCGAAGATGGTCATCGAGTTTGCCAGTTTGCCAGCGAGTTTGCCACGGTTGGCAAACTCAATTTCATCCGCAAGCCACGGTCGCAGGCCGACTTACGGTCAGAAAAAAAATGAGTTCGCCAGTTTGCCAGCTTTTTGGAGGTGGGGGGTGCGAACAAGGGCAGTCCGCTATGCGCTGGCCCCCCAGGCGGCTGAGGCGGCGCCACTTGCATCGACCGCACCAACATGGCCACATGCTGGCCATGTTGGGAAACGCGTCGCACTGCAAACCTGGCAGACCATTGCAAGATTGCCTATCGCGCGTTTCTTTCCGTGGATGTCCGGCCTTGTCCGCTTCTGGCCGTCCCTGCCCCCCCCGCCCGCCAAACACATAGCACATTGGCGGACGGATTTTTGGGGTATCGTCGCGCGCCGCGCAGATGGTCCCCGTGCCGCAGAATTCTTTGGAACGGGAGAAGCTTGAAACTCGCGTGAACGTGGCGACTGTCCGCGTTTGGCCATAGGATGCCTGCCAAACACATATAGCTCGCGCCGCACCGGCTGGCCTGACGAAGATGGCAATTGGATCGTGGTTGATTTTGATGAGGGAGGCAGAGCTACCGGAGCCAGATTTCATCCAACGAACATCTCTATCTATGAGCGAATGAAACGCCGAATCGAGCGCCGCCTTCGGGTACTTTGGCCGCGACTGTACAGTTATTGAGTATCCAGCTACTGAGTATCCAGCCACTGCCTCGTCAAGTTACGATCAATTTTTTGGCTGAGGCCCACGTCCGGAAGACCTGATAAATGTCAGAGGACAGTCAGGATTGCCGCGGTGCTGGTCGTGGAGCCGACGCTGTTGGTGAACACGGCGCGGTATCTGTAGCCATTCTGACTGGACGTTGTGCTGGTGAGGGTCAGGGTGGTGCTGGTGGCCCCGGCGATGTTGCTGTAGGTGGCGCCGCCATCGGTGCTCACTTGCCATTGGACGGTTGGCGTGGGATTGCCGGTCGCAGCGGCAGTAAAGGTTACCGTCTGGCCGGCCGTGACGGATTGGTTGACTGGGTTCGTCGTCACGGTGGGCGCAAATTGGACGGTCAGCGTCGCTGCGGTGGTGGTCGCGGAGCCGACGCTGTTGGTGAAGACGGCGCGGTATTTGTAGCCGTTCTGGCTGGCCGTTGTGCTGGTGAGGGTCAGGGTGGTGCTGGTGGCCCCGGCGATGTTGCGGTAGGTGGCGCCGCCGTTGGTGCTCACCTGCCACTGGACAGCCGGCAGGGGATAGCCTGCTGCCGAGGCGGAGAACGTGACGCCGCTACCACTCAGGACGGTTTGACTGACCGGACTGGTAAGGATGCTGGGAGCCGCTTGCACGGTCAACGTGCCGCCGGCAAAGCCGGTGCCGGCGGCATTGAAACGCGTGGCATCGCCGAGGAATTCGTAGGTGATGGGGTAAGTTCCCGTCGCCAGGCCCTGGATGTTGAAGGTGGCGGAGAAACTGCCGCTGGAGCGGACGGAGACCGGTTGCGTGATGCCGTTAAAGACGATGGCGACATCATCGCCCCCGGGGGCCGCGGAACCGGCGGCGATGTGGCCGCTCAGGGTGACGGTCGAGGCGCCGGCGTTGACCGTCGGCGAAGCGAGGTTGCTGAACGCCGGCGTCGCCTTGTTGATCACGAGCGTGCCGCTGGCGGTAGAGCTGGAGTAATTCGGGTCGGAGGGGGTGAAGGTAGCGACGACCGCGTAGGTTCCGGCATTGACCGGCGTCGAGGATGAACCGTTGTAAGTAAACGAAGCGGCACCGGAAACTGGCGTCACGCCGTCGATGCCGACCGCGGTTGCGGTGGCTGCTTGACCCTGCCCATTGTAGGTGAAGGGCCCGCCGGTCACAGTGACCGTTGGAGTGGCTGGATAAATTGCCAAGCTGTAGC
>DASZFN010000876.1:0-1636 GCA_035939715.1 Gemmataceae bacterium
GACGTTCCGTGAAGTCCTCACTCGCGACAACTACGCCCGCGTCGACAAACTCGGCAAGAAACTAGCCGACGGATATCGCAAGACCATCGCGAGAGTCGGCCTGCAAGCCTACATCGCCCAAGCCGGCGCCAACGGCGCGCTGATGTTTTACCCGAAAGAAATTCGCAACTACCGCGATTGGACCACCATCGACATCGACCTATGGCGGCACTACTGGTTCGCCATGGTCAACCGCGGCGTGATGCCCCAGCCCTACTGGTGGGACGAGCAATGGACGATTTCGGTCCAGCATACGGAAGCAGATATCGATAAGCATCTATCTGCCTTCGACGACATAGCCGCATCGTTAGCCAAAGCGCAACAAGAACGCGCAGGCCAGCCAGCATTGGCCGCGCACTAGATAGAACCGTGTGGGGCGGACATTCCTGTCCCCTGCAGTGGCAAGAAACATGTAGAGACAGCCGCCTCGGCTGGTCCCCGATTAGAAGTGACGAGTAGACAGTAAGAATAAAGTTTGTCATTCCGAACCGGGCGGAAAGCCCGGTGAGGAACCTGCTGTTTTGCGGCTAGCGAGAAGATCTTGTCCACCACCGCCCAACCCGCCCAGCCCCAACTGATCCGCGCCCTCGGACGCCGCGACCTCGTCCTGCTCTTCGTAGTCGCCATCTTCAACCTCAACGTTGTCCCTTCCATTGCCGCCAACGGCGGCGTCACCATCTGGCTCTGGATCATCTCCCTCGTCCTGTTCTTCTGGCCGCAAGGCCTCGCGGTCATCGAACTCGCTCAGCGTTATCCCGGCGAAGGCGGCATCTATCTCTGGGCGAAGGAAGTCTTCGGCGAGTTTCACGGATTCCTTTCCGGCTGGTGCTACTGGACCAGCAACATGCTCTACGTGCCGAGCGTCTTGCTCTATGTCGTCGGCGTCTCCGTCTACCTTCTCGGTCCCGGCCATCTGGGATTGGCGGACAACAAATTCTTCGCTTCTTCCGTTTCCCTCGCGCTGCTCGCGCTCCTCACTCTGCTCAACATCCTCGGCCTCGGCGTCGGCAAGTGGATCAACAACCTCGGGGCCATCGGTACCTTCATCGCCGCCGGCGTCCTCGTCGGTCTCGGCGTCATGATCTGGTTGCGCTTCGGCTCCGGCGTTACTGCCGCCGACTTCAAGGTTCCCCCCGATCTCAGCTTCGTTCTCCATTCCTTCGGCGTTATCGTTTTCGCTCTGCTCGGACTCGATCTCGCTTCCATCATGGGCGACGAAATCCGTGACCCAGCCCGCACTCTCCCCGGAGCCGTTGCCTGGGGCGGCTTGATCTGCGGCATCCTTTATGTATCGGCCACACTCACCCTGCTGGTCTCTGTCGGTAAGAACGTGAATATGCTGCAGGGCGTGGTTCAGGGAGTAAGCGGAATGACCGCCCGTGTCGGCGTGACCTGGCTCACCGTTCCCTTCGCCCTCATGCTTAGTCTGGCCGCCACCGGAATCGCCTCGGCCTGGACCGGCGGTTGCGCCCGCATCCCCTTCGTTGCTGGTCTCGATTCCTACCTGCCCTCCTGGCTCGGCAGCATTCACCCGCGCTACGCCACGCCCCATGCGGCCTTGATCGTTCAGGGCATCGTCTCCGGTGGGCTCGTGATC
>DASZFN010000877.1:0-10365 GCA_035939715.1 Gemmataceae bacterium
GCGCTTGCAGGAACGCGTGGATAGCGTGGCCTCCAAGGGCGCGACGCCGCTTCTGGTTTGCGAAGCAAACCGGATTGCCGGTCTGATCGTCCTGGAAGATATTTTAAAGCCCGGCATGCGCGACCGCTTCGAACGGCTGCGCCGCATGGGCCTGCGCACGGTCATGGTGACGGGCGACAACCCGCTCACCGCCAAGGCGATTGCGGAGCAGGCCGGCGTCGATGATTACATTGCCCAGGCCACCCCCGAGGCCAAGCTGGCGTACATTCGCAAGGAGCAGGCCGCGGGCAAGCTGGTCGCCATGATGGGCGACGGCACCAATGACGCGCCGGCCCTAGCCCAGGCGGATGTCGGCGTGGCCATGAACTCGGGCACGCAAGCCGCCAAGGAAGCCGGCAACATGGTCGATCTGGACAGCGATCCGACCAAGCTGATCGAGGTCGTGGAGATCGGCAAGCAACTCCTCATGACCCGCGGCGCCTTGACGACGTTTTCCATTGCCAACGACCTGGCCAAGTATTTTGCCATCGTGCCGGCGATGTTCGCGGCGACGCTGCCGTGGCTCAAGAGATTCGACATCATGAATTTGCACTCGGCCACGTCGGCGATTTTGTCGGCGGTTATTTTCAACGCCATCATCATTCCGCTGCTGATCCCCATCGCTCTGCGGGGAGTCCAGTACCGGCCTGTCGGCGCGGACGCGCTCTTGCGCCGCAATCTAATGATCTGGGGCCTTGGCGGTGTGATTGTGCCGTTTGTGGGTATCAAGCTGATCGACGTGATCCTGGTCGCCCTGCACCTGGTCGCCTGATTCTGCTTCCAGGCTTGCCAGCGAACGAGGGAGTGAAGTTATGTTCGCGCATTTGCGTGCCAATCTTTGGTTGCTGGTTCTGTCTTTATTGATTTGCTCCGTGCTGTACCCGCTCGTTCTCCTGGGAATAGGACAGTCGATCTTCCACACCCAGGCCCAGGGCAGCCTCATTACAGGGCCGGACGGCAAGCCGGTCGGCTCGCGTTTGATTGCGCAGCCGTTCTCGAAGGATGAATACTTCCAGCCCCGGCCCTCTGCCGCCTCTTATAAAGGGGACGCGTCGGCTGCGAGCAACTGGGCCGCGTCGAACTACCTGCTGCGCGATCGCGTCGCCCGCCAGCTAGGAACCTTCATTCGCTACCGCGCCGTCCGGCCCGGCCAGGGCAAGCCGGTCGGCTTGGATGTGGAAGCCTGGTTCAAGAGCAAGAAAGACATCGTCAAGCAATGGGCCAATGATCACACGGCGGTCGCGCAGGCGTGGGTCAACGCCGATGACAAGCACAAAGATGCCGTCAAGAAATGGGCGGAACAGCATGCCGATGCCGTCGCGGCCTGGAAGAAGGCCAACCCGGATGGCGGGGAGCCGAACCCTGCAGACCTGGCGAAGGATTTCTTTGTGAGCAATGCGGAGGCGTTCCAACAATCGTGGTCAAAGTCGATCGACGACTCATCCTGGAGCGTGCCGGCCGTCTTTTTTGACATGTGGCTACAGGAGCATCCCAACGCCGAGTTGGAGGAAGTGCCGGCCGATATGGTGATGGCCTCCGGCTCCGGACTCGACCCGCACATTACGCTGAAAAACGCCTATTACCAACTTGACCGGGTGGCGAAGGCGTGGGCCGAGAGAACGAAGACTGGTGAAGACAAAGTGCGCCAGGAAATCGAACGCCTTCTTCACGAGAAGTCCGAAGCCCCACTAGGCGGCCGGGTTGGCGTTGAGCTGGTCAATGTGCTGGAAGTAAACCTGGCGCTGGACGCGCGCTACGGTTACCCACGCCCGGCAAACAAGTGAAAGGTAGTCCAGCGCAAGCTGGATCACCGGGCGGGGGAGTCGGAGGACAGTCCGGCTGCCTCCGCCTCTTTTTGTCCTCTCGCTATCCTCGCTCGCTCCTCACAGCCACTTCTTAAGGCTACACACAAATGAGGAGTTGAGCGAGGTTTTCCAGCCAGTTTGCTTTGGCTAAGTCTTGCTGCTACAATACGTATTGTAATACGTATTGTGGGAGGGGGATGCCATGCAGAAGAAACTGACCATCACCGTTGACAAGCGCGTTTACGAGGGACTGCACGCCGTGGTCGGCCGACGGCGCATTAGCCAGTTCATCGAGTCGCTTGTGCGGCCGCATGTCATCGGCAAGGATCTAGAGGTTGCTTACCGGCAAATGGCGCAGGATGAAGCACGTGAGACGGAGGCACTCGCCTGGGCCGAGGCCACCGTGGGGGACGTGGCCGATGAAACGCGCTGACATCTGGTGGATCAGCTTTGAACCAGCGGTTGGCGGCGAGGTGCGCAAGGAAAGACCTGCCGTTATCGTGAGCAACGATACGGCCAACAAGTATCTCAACCGGGTTCTGGCCGTCCCACTCACCACGAGCGTAGAGCGTGTTTATCCTAGCGAGGCGCTGGTGACGGTGCGCGGCAAGAGGCACAAGGCCATGGCTGACCAACTGACGACCGTGAGCAAGCGTCGGCTGCAGAACCGTATCGGCCGGTTGTCGAAAATGGACATGCAGGCCGTGGAACAAGCCATCAAAGTGCAACTGGGGCTTACGTAAGGGTGAGCCATGCGACAAATCGATAGCGTGAACGCTACAACCAGCTAGCCGTGGCTAGCGGAGGAAATGCCGTGCCTGCGCCCTTGCCTCGCGACCGTTTGCACGAGCCGATCACCCGGCACCTGCGCCAAGATGTCCCCCGCTTGCTGGCCGGGCAAACGGTTGGCCAGGCCCTGGACTGGCTACGCCATAATCCACCACGTGGGCGGATCATCTACTTCTACGTCGTGGACGAGACCGGCCGCCTGGAAGGGGTTGTGCCGGCACGGCAGCTGATCCTGAGCGCGGCGGACGCGCGCGTCGCCGACATTATGGTGCGCAAGGTGATTGCCTTGGCGGCAGAAGCCAGCGTCCTTGAAGCGTGCGAATTCTTTATCCAGCACCGCCTGCTGGCCTATCCGGTCGTCGATGACAAGCGCAAATTGCTCGGCGTCGTGGACGTCGAATTGTATACGGATGAACTCGACAACCTGGGAAGTGCGGAAGCGCGCGAGGACCTGTTTCAGCTAATCGGCGTGCATGTGGCGAACGCCCATCAGGATTCTCCGCTGTTCGCCTTCCGCAGGCGGTTTCCCTGGCTGGGTTGCAACCTGGCAGCGGGCATACTGGCCGCGTTCCTTTCAGGCGTTTACCAGGATGAACTCAGTCGCGTCGTCGCGCTGGCTTTCTTCATTCCCGTCGTGTTGAATCTGGCCGAAAGTGTGAGCAGCCAGTCCGTCAGCCTGGCTCTGCAAACCTTGCGGGGGGGACGGCCGAACTGGAAGGCACTTCTTGTCAAAGTGCGCACGGAATTTCTGACCGGACTTCTTCTGGGCCTAGGGAGCGGAGCCGTCATGGCGATGGTTTGTCTCGCCTGGCTGGGCAAGTTCCGCGTCGCCTTGTGCCTCCTGGGCGGGATAACCGGCGGCGTAATCGGCGCCGCCATCCTCGGCTTGACCATGCCCATCGTGTTGCGGCTTCTGCGCCTTGAGCCGCGCGTCGCCGCAGGACCCATTGCCCTGGCAGGGGCCGATGTCATCACCATCCTTCTCTATCTCAACCTGGCACGCTGGCTCATGCACTGACGTTGCCGCAAGGGCGTCAGTGGAATCTGCGGACTATGCGAGAAGTGCCGATTTTGTCGATTCTAGGGCTTGACTTGCCGATAAAGATAGCACGAGCCTTGCGCAATCTCCCGGCTCAAGAGGGGCCATGCAGCGCCTCAACTGTCTTCTTGGGGAACGGGTCATGAAAGTCGAACCAAGGAGGCGAAGCCCATGTTTAGCTGTGCGTTGCTGGGCGCCGCACTGGCGCTTGGCCAGGCCGATTCAGATTCTCCGCCTCCTGTAAGAATAATCACGACGTGTCAGACAAATGCCTATGCCGATCGCGGTATCCCCGCAACGGCAACGGGCAATTCATACGTCCCGAATTCTCCGGCTGCCCTGTCTTCGGGTCAAACAGCCCCGGCACAGACCTCCACTCTTCCCACGCCGCCGCTTCCTTCAACGGTGGAGCGAAGCAAGGTGCAGACAAGCGGCCCGGCCGTCGAGCCAACCGCGGACAAGAATGGCGTAGTGAACCAGAATGGCTCGTCAGAGAAGAATGCATCTAAGGAGCCCCACTCGGGAGAGAATGGATTCGCCGAGTGCATAAAGCCCAAGCGCGAAGACGGGGGGTTCCTCTTCCGATTTTACAAGGCCTACTACGACGAGTTCTTCCCATCGAAAAAAGAGACCGGAGAAGAAGAGCCGGAAAAACCGCGGCGTGCTCTGCCGGCGCCCTTCGATGCGCCGCCCTTTCCCGGCAGCGAATGGCAGGGTTACCCATTGATCGGCGTTCCTGCGCCCGATCCCGGGCAGTATCCCATCATGAAGGCCCTTTATGGGGCCGACACCGGCTGGTCGGAGTGGATCAAGAACAGCCGAATCTCGTTCAGCGGTTGGGTCAATGCGTCCGGAAACTGGAGCACCGCTAAGAATAACAACATTCCCGAAGTCTACTGGATCGTCCCCAACCACTACGAACTCGATCAACTCGTATTCAAGCTGGAGCGCTATCCGGACACGGTACAGACCGATCACATCGACTGGGGCTTCCGCATCATTTCCCTTTATGGCATGGATTACCGCTACACCATGGCCGGCGGTTGGGGCAGCGATCAACTTCTCGAGCACAACCTGCTCTATGGCTGGGATCCCACGGAGGTATATTTCAACGTTTACCTACCCTATTTCTTGGGAGGCACGGACATCCGCGTCGGCCGCTGGATTGCCTGCCCCGATATCGAGACCCAGTACTCTCTGGACAACTTCATGGGCACCCATTCGCTATTGTTCGCGGTGGACACTTATACGGATACGGGTGTCCTGGTTTCCCAGGTACTTAACAAGCAGTGGACGGTGCAGGGGGGCATTCACTCGGGCACGGACATGGCGCCGTGGTACAAGGGCAGCGTCGCGACGGGCATGGCCGGCATCCGCTGGGTGGCCGAGGACAACAACGATTCCATTTACGCGTGGGTCAATGCGGTCAACAGCGGCCAGTTCCGCCATTTCCAGCAATACGGAGTGCCTCTGGGCCACGAGAACTTCAACTACGTTGTGGCCACGTGGCAGCACCGGTTCAACAAGGATATTCAGACGAGGTTCGAGTCGTATTATATGTGGGAGCGCAATGCTGAGTTGGGTGGGACGCCCAGCGATGGCCCCGTAAAGCCATTCGGTGGCGGCGGGGGAGACTTACCGTTGATACCTGGCCTTTCCCAGGCCTATGGCGTGCTCAACTACACGGCTTTCGCGTTTACCAGGAATGACTACTTTACGCTTCGCAACGAGTGGTTCCGCGATGAAACGGGCTTCCGCCAGGGCGCTCGCGGCGTCTTCACCAGCCACTCGATTGGTCTGAGCCATTACTTCAACGAGGTGTTCGCCGTACGCCCGGAGATCGGTTACTATCGCAACTGGACCAATCCGAACTTTGATAACGGCACAAAAAACGGCATTTGGGTGTATGGTCTTGACGTGACCCTCCGCTTCTAAAAGGCGGCCCCGGTATCCCCGCCTACGCTGGGCGTACCGCAACTGGACAAACCCGGCTTTCGATCTGGTCCTTTCGGATAGTCTCCAGCAGACGCCAAAAGAACCGAACAGAAGCGGCTCCCGGCTCAAACTGCACGACAAACATTGCAGATTGTAAGGACAGTCCAACCCGGCACTATTTGCTGGTGTCCTCCGCAACCTTGATTGTCACCTGCAATCCAAAATCCTTCTTGGCCGCGCCATGGAATGGCTCCCAGTAACTGATCCAGAGCGGATCCAGGGCCGGATCGGGCGCGAATTCGCTGGAGACAGCCTTGGTGAGACGCAAGCTTTTGTTATGGGTCGCCAGGATGACGAAGGTCTGGTGAAGCGTGTACTTTCCCGGGACGATGGCCACCTCAACCGGGCCGTCGTGATCGTTGATGGAGAGGTTCTCTCCGGCTGCCACGGAGTGCTCCGGCACGCACAACGTTGCGAGGGCCGCATTGTCGGAAGTGATGCTGGTACATCCCGGGCCTTCCGAGGCCGTGCCGCAGCCCTTGCGCTCGCTACGTAAGAGGCCGATCACCTTGCCCTCGATGCTGACTTTCGCCTTCTTGACTTTGGGATTGTCGAAGCTAACTTCGAAAGCCTGGGTGAGATCAAAACTCATGGTGGCAAGGGATGCCTTGGCGGGATGACCGCCGGCGACCGCCACACCGGTCATGGTCACGACCACGACGTCCGGCGATGGCTGCGCGACGTCAATGTTGCCCGCGCCGGTGTGCGTGAAACCGGCGCGCTCCGGCGTTACATGCGCGTGGCGGGCGCCGAGCGTGATCGAAACAGGCGGAGGCGGCGCGGCACCGGGTACCACCGTGATGGTCACGGGTATGCCAGGCGGCACGCTGGTCGCCTGCCCGGCGAAACCGGCCAACGGAGTCAGCAAGCTTAATAGAAGGGCAGAAATACCAAGGCGTTGAATCTTCCTCATGGGTTTGTCGCCTCCATGCGATTACCACCGCAGGATCACGTCCGCGGCGGCGGTGAATAGTCCATGTTTGCCCTCGTAAGGGCGGGATTCCTCGTTATAGTCGTAGCGAACTTCCGGGCGAAAAATGATGTCCTTGCGTGGGCGAAACGAGAGGCCGGCGGTGAGCGCGGTGTAAAGTCCGGCGAACCCCGTGCGCTGGCCCTGGAAGTCATCGAAGAACTCCAGCCGGGTCGTGCCGCTCAGCCGCGGCGTGAAATTGTAGGTCAAATAGTTCACGACGCCCAACCAGTCGGCATTGCCGATGTCCGGGACATGCATGGTGAAGCCGAACAGGCTTTCGAAGTTGTAGCTCAGCCGGGGATTGAATTGGTGCGTGTAAACGAGGTCAAAGATCTCTGGGTTGTGGAAATGGCGGCCTTCATTGAAGCGCCCTGAGCCCACGATCACGGAAAAGAGGACGCTGTCGCGCTGGTCCGGACGCTGCCATTTCACGCTGCCGATGAAGGTCGGCTCGTCGGCCGGATCAATAAAGACGTCGCTGCCCAGCACCAGGCCCGCCTGAGCGCTCCAGGCGTCCGTTAGCTTGGTCGTGGTCAGAATACCCGTGTGCGTGAAGGGGTCGTAGATGAAGGTATAGGCGTGCGAGGCCAGGGCGTTGCTGACGGCGTCATTCGTTTCGACACCGTACTGGGCGGAGAAACGGCCGACCTTCACATCCAGGCCGCGCGCCACGGTCGGGAAATAGGCCTCGGCGTAAAACTGAATCGGATCGATGCCATAGCGCTCGGGCCGGCCGTTATCGGCCGTCAACTGATCGTTAAAGATGCCGCGCGGCAACGTGAAGAGGTAATCCGAGCCCGGCAGGATGGTGTCGCTGCGGAAGCCCAACGTCGGCTCGGTGGTGCCGCTCGTCACCACGGCTCGCTCAAAGCGAACCCAGTTCTGTTGAAGCAGAAAATCGTTGGCGAGGTAGTTAAAGCCCATCGGCAAATTGCTGTGCGCCGCGCTGCTGGCCGTAAAGGAAAGCTCAGTCCAGCCGGTCACCTGCATGCGCTCCGAGTCCAGAATCCAGCCGGGCCAGGTGCCTTGCAGGCTCTTCATCAAAATCCAGCGATCGGGTGGCGCAGGTGTGGCGGGAGCCGGCAGCGGGGCGGTCGGCTGCGGCGTGCCTGGAACTGAGATGACAATCGCTTCCGGAGCTTCTTGAACCGAGGCTGCTGCGTTGTTCTTGATCGCCGGATCATTCCCAGCATCTGCTGGCTGGGCGATGCAAATGACGGCGGTCATAAGAACATGGGCAAGCATGAACGGCCTCGGCCAGTTTGCCGCGAATACCGGCGGGTGCCAGCGCCCGCATGTAAACGTCCAAGCCGAGACAAACAGGGTTTGATCCTGCAATGCCTGGTGAAGCTTTCCCCTCCGCTGTTATCGGCTGCTTGATGCAATCGGCTTAGCCCAAAATCCACGACTTACCGGCATGGCCGTTTTGGCCGCACGCACGCCAGGCTTACTTTTGCTGTCCTGCCAAGGAATTCTTTGAGCCGCTTTGCTACCTGGCAGCCGCGTAACGATGCGTCGGCTGAGGCCGGCCGGGGCGAAAGCTCTGCATGGTGCGTAACCTGGCCTGGGCCTGCCGGCGCTGGGCGACTTCCTGTACCTTGCCGCGGACGAGTTCTTCCAACTGAACCGGATCCATAGCGACACGAGCGTTCACAATCACTTCCGCTTCCGGTACATGGGCGCGAGACGGCAACGATAGCTCCGCCGCCGTGGCGCTGCTCACCAGGTTCGCCACGCCGAACGTGCCCTCGCAGAGTCCAATGGCCTTCAAATGCGCCACTTCAAGCTGTTGTGAATTCAAGGCGTCGCGCAAGCCGGTCACGATGTCGATCAGCAGGTCATCGAGCGCGGCAGGCTGCGCAAACGTCATGTGCGCGCTGCAGTTCAACCATCCAAGCTCGGCTTCGCCTTCGGCATAAGTGTCGTAGTCGATGTCCAGAATTCTTCGGCCGAAATCCCCCTCCTGGTCGAGCAACTGCACGAGCGCGTCAAACCCCTGGCCTGTCTTTGCAGAAACGCGCAGGACCGGCGCGCCGGGAAACTGCTCTTCCAGAAGATGCGTGAGCTCCGCAAGCTCGCCCGCCTGCAATTCATCGATGCGGTTGATGAGAATCGCATCGGCCTCTTCGAGTTGCTTGCGAAAGATATACGCTGCCTTCGGCGAGAACCCGCTACTTTCCTCGCGGAGGATGCGCAGCCCATGGCTCGGCTTGAACAGCACCGCATAGGGAGCGACCTGGAAGCTCTGTCCATAAAGGTCCTTGAGCGGCTGCACGACAGTGGCCACCAGGTCGGTGCAGCTACCCACCGGCTCGGCCAGAATGACGTCGGGTTTTTGCTTCGTTTCCAGTTCCCTGGCCTTGTCCACCAGGTCGTTAAACCGGCAGCAAAAGCAGGCCCCAGCCACCTCCTCGACCGGGAAGCCCTGCCCGCGCAGGCTATTGGTGTCCACAAGGTCCTGAGCCTGATCGTTGGTCACCAGGCCGACGCGCAGGCCGCGACTCATGTAGTGGCGGGCGAGCCGCGCCAAGGCTGTGGTCTTGCCGGCGCCCAGAAAACCGCCGACCATGAGAAAGCGAAGTCGTGCCATCTTCGAAGCCTCTCAGAACGAAGTGCCCCTGATCTCCTGGCGCAGGTGTCGGCCAATTGAATTAGGCCGACCAGTCTTCAATGGCTAGGTCAGGAACTCGTTGGAAGTCTCGCACGTTGCGCGTGACGAGCACTCCATCATGCTGCAATACTATAGCGGCAATGCGCAAATCCATCTTTCCCACACCCAGTTTCTGCTTCTTCAATCCCTCGTAACGAGCAATCGAAGCTTCGTCAAAGCTCAGGATTCGGAACTGTTCGAACGAGCGCACGTTAGTTGTTAGGCGCTCGTAGACTCGAGCCAACTCGTCGCGTTGCTTGGCACGTCGGAGCCGAGTGTACCAGCCTGACAACTGCTCTTCAACACTGATGATGGAAATTGCTACTTCTTGCCTCGGCCGTTGATTGACACGGAAAAGCACTTTCGGGTGCGATTCCTGATAAAGCGTGAGCATATCCGTGTCCAGTACATGCTGCTTCATAAAACGTCAGGATCCTCCTCGGCCTTTCTTCGATTTTCGGCGATAATCTCTTTCCATTGTTGCACGAGGGGGTCGTTGGGATCGAAGAAGGCCGTGTGCGAAGGAGCTGGGCGTTCGGGGAGAGAAACCTCGATGGAAACAACCTGCGCGCCCAGCGTCAGATTTGCCTGGATCATCTCCTTAAGCCGGGCCAATGCCTGGTCGGGGGTCGGCCCTTCCGCCGTGAGTGGAAAAGGCTCGGCGCCCCGGGCACGGTATCCGCTTCCTGCGACGGGTTCCAATAAGACTGGGATTCGCATGCAAGCACCTCCGAAAACCGCCGGCAAAGCAGCTTGCCGACAGCAGCATTATACCTGTCGTCCGCTATGTCAGCTACCGTCAGGACTCCCAGGCCTTCGCGCCAAAAAAATGTTGCCTGGCGCCTCCGCCTGAGTTGAATCATTCTTAGCTTCTAGAATGCATCGTTCACGAATTGCCATTCCTGGGAAAATCGGGTTTGCATGGCTGGCAGCGAAACTGCGGATTTCGGGCCTTCCGTGAAGCATCCGCTATTTGGCACTGCCTTTGCCATGGAGGGGGAATCCAACAGAACCACCGGCGCGAAAAGTGGTTGACATCCTCTCTGTCCGGACTAAAACGTTCCGCGTGGGTCAG
>DASZFN010000878.1:0-4597 GCA_035939715.1 Gemmataceae bacterium
GACGTTCCGCAACGCATCCCGATTTTGGCCTGGCCGTTCCGCCTGGGCAGGAGTCCGGGGCTCGATTACACCATCTACTCCAGCCAGGTCTCCAAGCAACATGCCGAAATTGTCCGTAGCGGCGACAACTACTGCATTCGCGACCTGGGCAGCACCAACGGCACCTTCGTGAACGGCCGGCGGGTCGCCGAGGCGACGCTTTCGGCCGGCGACATCATTCACCTGGCGCGCAAAGAATTCCGCTTTGGCCTGGACACCGAGGTGCACCACGAGCCGACCAACTTGCAGGTCACGGCGCCCTCGGCCACGGAAATCCCCGTCAGCTTGATCCGCAGCACCGAGTTGCTGCGCGAACTGATCAAGCGGCGTGATGTCCGGGTAATATTTCAGCCCATCGTGCATCTGGAAACGGTTGCCGTTCTGGGTTACGAGGCGCTCGGGCGCAGCACGCATGCCGTGCTCAATCTGAAGCCGACGGAGCTATTCAACCTGGCGGAGCAGTGCCGCCTGGCGCCCGAGCTAAGCCGGCTCTTTCAGAACGTAGCCGTGGAAGAAGCCACGCGCTTGCCGGCGCACACCCAGGTATTCTTGAACCTGCATCCCGCGGAAATGCATGACGAATGGCTGGTCGAATCGGCCCGCGATCTGCAAAGCCGGCTGCGGCCCACGCAGAAACTGGTTCTCGAAGTTCACGAGGACGCCGTCGCGGACGTGGGAACGCTCATGGAATTGCGCAACCGCCTGCACGAGCTGAATATCGGCATGGCCTACGACGACTTTGGCTCCGGTCAATCCCGGCTCAACGAGCTGGCGGAAGCGCCGCCCAATTTTATCAAGCTCCACCTGGGCCTCATTCGCGATATCCACCAATCGCACGCCCGCCAGGAGCTGGTGCAGGCTCTCAACCACGTCAGCAAGGATCTGGGCGTCGATCTGATCGCCGAAGGCATCGAGACGGCCGAGGAGGCCGACGTCTGCCGCAGCCTTGGCTGCCGCTTCGGCCAGGGCTATCTCTTCGGCCGTCCGCAGGCCGTGGCCCTGTTGCAGATCTAAAATAACGGTGCAGGAAGTTGCAGCATTGTAACCCGCAGCGCCAGCAAGGGGCTCTGCTGGCTAGCCCCTTGCTGGCGCTGCGGGTTACAATGCTGCTGAATCACGCACGGTGATTTAGCCGTGGCTACCCAGGCCAAGGCAAGTCGGAAACTTGCCGCCACAGTTAGCGCTGCAGACTCAGATCGCACATGCCTCCATCCGGGACACTCGGAATCTCGACGGCCAGATCGGTCTGGTTGAGGTCCATGTATTTCGCATGAACCAGCGATCGATTCGCCGGAAACTGGCCGGCGGGGCCTGATCCAGGACTCGGTTCCGAAGCGTAAACCAGCACCTTGTACCAACCGGGCGCGGCTCCCGGCTTGCCGACCGTGAATAGTTCATAGGCGCCATTCTCGTCAATGGAGCCCATGGGCAGGTCCTTGCTGGAGTTGCCGCGCGACAGATCAGGCTGGAAGGCCACCGTGCCGATGGTCAGGGGCTGGCCATCGATCGTGACGCGGCCGGAGACCGCCACCAGGTTCGCGGCGCGAGCGCGCGAACAGCCGGGCATCATCATACTGACGCAAGCGCCGGCCAGCAGTACGCCGACGCCGGCCAGAATCAGCTTCTTTTTTTTCGTCAACTTCATGCAGCACCTCAGCGAAGGTTGGCAAACCGGAGTCTCTAGATCTCGTGATTTACGCAGTCTCTCTGATTAGCCGCAGTGAATGCAAGTGGGACGTGCTGTACTGGCGGGATTTCTTCGCGCCGCGAGCGTGAGCGTATCGAGCTTACGGATCGGGCTGGATTTCCGGCATGCGCAACAAATGTCAGGACGCTTCGTTGTGCCGAGAATGGACCTGCAGGTTTAAGGGTGAGAGAGGGGACTCGAACCCCCGACTTCCGGCTCCACAGGCCGGCGCTCTAACCAGCTGAGCTACTCTCACCATGTTCCTTGCATGATAATAGTCGCGTCGAAAATAGCAAGTAGGCGGCGCTGCTAGAGTTGTGGCGGCAAGTTTTCAACTTGCCGGAGAGGCAACGGCAGGTGGGAAACTTGCCCCCACCTGGCGGGGACTGCTACAGCCGGCGGCTATAGCGGCGGACAGTGCGGCCGAAGACAGGGACGATTTGCTTCGGCGCAACGGGCTCGGCGGCTTGATGGAGACGCGGACGGGCTGCCTGGAAACCGTCAATGTTGTCTTCCGTCAACTGAGTGTTAATGAAGTTTTCAATGTTCGTGAGTTCCTTGCCCTGCTCGCGGGTCACGAAGGCGATGGCCACGCCGTCGGCGCCCATGCGGCCTGTCCGGCCGATGCGATGCACGTAATTCTCGGGATCTTCCGGCAGATCGTAATTGATAATGTGCGAGATGTTGGTGACGTCGATGCCGCGGCCGACAACGTCGGTGGCCACCAGGTAGACGATCTTGGCATCGCGGAACGCCTGCATGATGCGCTCGCGCATCGGTTGCGGCAGATCGCCGTGCATCGTGGCCACGCGCTTGTGGTGCTTGCGCAGCTCCTGATAGAGCTTGTCCGCGGAACGTTTTCGCTGGCAGAAGATGATGCACTGCCGGGCGTGCTCCCGCGCCATGACGCGCAGCAGCAGCTCGAATTTGCGATCCTCGTCCACGGTGATGAACGACTGACGGATATTCTCGACGGCGATTTTCGTCGGCGACAAATTGATGTGCTCGGGGTCGATCATGTAGCGATGCGCCAGGCGCAGCACCGGCGGCGGCAAAGTAGCCGAGAGCAGCAGTGTTTGCCGTTCCGTCGGGCAGCGGCGCAGGATCCTTTCGATGTCCGGCCGGAAGCCGATGTCGAGCATGCGGTCGGCCTCGTCGAGGACGACATAGCGGACTTGATTCAACAGCAAAGTGCCGCGGGCCAGATGATCGAGAACCCGGCCGGGAGTGCCGACGGCGATATTGATGCCTTGCTTCATCTCGGTTAGCTGCTGGCGGAAACGCTGGCCGCCATAGATGGGGATGGCGCGGCAATGCCGGCTGGGCACCAGTTTGCGCGCCTCCTCGCTGACCTGCACGACCAGTTCGCGCGTCGGCGCCAGGATCAGAGCCTGCGGCCCCGGGCGATTGTTGTCGCGCCAGGAATCCAGGAACGGCAACAGAAAGGCGGCGGTCTTACCGGTTCCCGTCTGCGCCTGGCCGATGACGTCGCGTCCGGACAGAGCCACCGGGATCAGCGCGGCCTGGATGGGAGTGGGTTCAAAATACGAAGCACGGTTCAGGGCCGCCAGAATGAGGGGCGAGAGAGATAAGGAGTGGAAGCCGTTCTGCGGCTCCACAAGCGTCGCGGTCGTCAAACAAACCTCCTGGGAATGGTAGCGAAACCTATTTTTTATATGCGCTGCAACTCTTTTTTGTCTTCTTTACTGTAAATGCTTTAGCGAATTCTGTCTATCCCATTAGGGGTTTGAGCGCCTCGATGACGCGCGGCACGGCAGTCTTCGGGTCTTCGGCAGCTTCATATTCGAGTGCGACGTAGCCGCGATAGTCGGCGGCGCGGAGAATGTCAATCAGGCGGCGCAGGTCGGCGTCCTCTTTCTCCTTGCCGCTCCGCTTGATCTCGCTCTTGATCTGCACGGTGACGGCATACGGGGCAAGCTGCGTCAGGTCGGCATAAGGATCGGCGCTCACGAAGTTGCCCGTGTCCCAGTTGACGCCGAACCAATCGTGCTGCACCGCCTTCACCAGCGTCAGCATCTGCTCGATGGTCGTGGTAATGCCGCCATGGTTCTCCAGAGCGAGAAAGATGCCGGCTTTGCCGGCGTAGTCGCAGGCTTCCTGAATGGCCGCCAGGCAACGAGCGCGGGCTTGCTCCTCGGTATCACCTTTGTCCGCACTGCCGGCGAAGATGCGGATGGTCTTGCCTCCCAGTCGCGAAGTGATGTCCACCCAGCGCTTGACCGAATCAATCTGCGCCCGGAATTTGTCAGGTTCGCGCAGGCAGAAGTTATTGCCGACCGCCGTGCCGCTGACATCCAGACCCAGGCGCGTGCATTTGCCCTTGAGATGGGCCAGGTACTCGGGAGAAGTCTCGGCAAAGTAATAGGCGGTCGGCTCCACGGCATCGATTCCCAGGCCCGCTGCCGTTTCGATGAAATCGTCCAGCGTCATCGGCGGCCGCGGCTTGCGCTTCAGGTCCAGGTACTTGCGATAGCTATAGGCGGCCATGCTCAGGCGAATGTGCGCTTTGCCGTTGCGCCGCAGCGGCTCAATGGCTGAAGCCTTGGCGCCGCTAAAGGCCAGGGCAGCGCTCGCGGGAATGGTTGAAGCGAGGAATTGACGGCGCGTTGCACTATTCATGGCGTACTCCATTCGGCAGTATAACCGTTAGCGTCCAGAGTGGAAAAGAAAAACCCGGTTTCCGGAATGGAAACCGGGCTAACAAAAATCAGAATAACAGCCCCTGATCGGGACAGGCTCAGAGGAGCATCGCTCCGGACATCATTCGCCGGCTTTCCTTTTCCTTTACCGGACGCGCAGACGGCGCCGTCTTCCGGAGCTTCGGTGCCCTGGGATTCGTGCCGATCATGG
>DASZFN010000879.1:0-13527 GCA_035939715.1 Gemmataceae bacterium
GAGCGTATCGGCGTGAGATCGCCGGACTGCTCCGTTTCGTGGGGGGTCAACATAAGCGGTTATCTGGATCGGTAAGCGGCGTGTCTCGTAGAACGGAATTCATTCCGTTCAGCACCGGGCCGCTCTCGGGCCGCTCCCGGCGCTGAACGGAATGAATTCCGTTCTACGGGACACGCAAACACCCGGGGTCAGCTATGACCCCCGAACTTCAGCGCTCGGGTTTGCGGGGCGGCAGCACCCAGAGCCAGTGGCCCAGAAGCCCTTCCCCTTCGCGAACGCTCTCAATCCGGAGACGGGTCTTGGCGCGGCGGAGCGTCTTCTCACTGATGCCGGCCGCGCGGGCCTGGCGCAGGCATTCCACGGCTGACACAGGGCCGCTTGCCAGCAGCGTGCGCAGGAAGTGAGCCACATCATTGATCACGACGCGCTCTTCCAGTGGCTCCGCCTGGTTGATCAGCTCGTCCGCCAGGAACGTCGAGGGGCCAAGCCAGTTCACGCGGCAGACGCCCTGCCCGCCCGGGGCAAGCGCGAACCGCAAGGAGACCGGCGCCTGCGTGAGATTGCTCTTGGTGCAGGCCAGCACGCGCTGCTGATCGGCTTCGGGATCGCGGGCCACGAGTAAGCCGGCGCGGGCAGCGCCGACGATGCCGATGCTGCCGGCGCCGCGATAGAGTGCCCTGCCGCCCGACAGTTTGTTGAGGTGGCGGAGCAGCACCACGGCGCAGCGCGTCGTCTCTGCGAGCTCCGCCAGGCGATGCAGGCAGCGGCGAATGTCCTGGTCGTTGCAGCTATCAATGCCGCCGCCCAGGAATGCCAGGAACGGATCGACGATCAGCAAGCGGGAATCCGTTTCCGTGAGGAGCCGGCGCAGCATCGCCAGGTCGCGGGGAATGACCGGTGGCCGATTGCCGCCGTCGGGTTCGCCGACGGCGGAGAAAGCGCGGACGCGGTCCAGATCGGCGCCGGCGGCTTCCAGGCGTGGCCGCACCGTGTCGGCGAGGCTGTCCTCCGCCGTGAGGAGTGTCACACCGCCGCGCGGCGCTTGCCCGCCGTCGGGCATCGGCACGCCGCGCGTGACGCGCGCCGCCAGGTCGAGCAGCAGCGTACTCTTGCCGAGGCCGGGGTCGCCGTCCAGCACCGTGAGCTTGCCCAGGGGTATCCAGCCCGGCCAGAGCCATGTTGCCGGACATGGCTCAACCTGATTCAGGAAGATGACATGCGGAACAGGTCCCGGATTAGCCGTCTGCAGGTTGCGCTCCTCCGCCGGCTTGCGTTTCTCAGCCGCATTCAGCTTGGCGTCGGGATACGCGGGCAAAGCGATGGCCTCATCGGCCGACTTGTCCTGCTCTGGGGCTACGGGCTTCATGGTAGCCACTGGCGAAGTGTCTTGGGAAAGCAGGCGCTCGACCAGCCACGTCGGCACAGGCGCGGCTTCGCGTTCGCCGGGAGCGCAACCGGGCAGCCAGGCATAGGCGCCACACGGGTGATGAGAAGGAGGCAACGGGATGCAAGTACCCGCGCTCAGACAAACAGCCACGTCTTCCGAATTGGCGATGCGGACCGAGCCTCCCGGCAAAGCGGCTCCCGCCGGCAAAGCGTAGAGAAGCCGCCTGGTCCCGTCGGGCCCGGTAACCTCAAGCGTCTGCGGCAAAGTTTCAGCCAGCCGCCGCCTTGTCGATTCGCCGTCGGGGCACTCGAAGATTACCGCCAGCAGCCCGGAAACGGGCCCCAGGGCAATGCCAACATTCGCAAGCGGATTACGATTCCAGTAAATTGACAGCACGCGCTCGCTGGGCAGCCGCTCCTGGTACGCGCGCCACGGCCAGAGCGGCGTTTCGCCAGGCCTGGCGCAGGTGCGTTGATGTTCCGCGTCGACGCCGGCGTGGTCCGCCGGGCATAAAGGCAGCGCGCTCCAGCCCCGCTTCCGATAGTCTTGGGCTGCGCGCAGACAGTCGGGAGCCGGTTTCGCGAAGTCGATGTCCGGCCTGGGAGGCGGTAGATTCATGGCGAGTCTCCAGCTGAAAAAAAGCCTGTTGCCTTCGGGGTCATTTGACCAAGTGTAATGTACGTTTGTACATTTACCAGCTCGGTAGTTGACCGGAATACAAATATTTGGTATTAAAGGATTTGAATCAAAACTCTAATGCACGCGGACTTTTGACCTCATGACACCGTCGCGCTTGCAACACATTGAAGCACTTGTCAGAGAGCTCAGCGTCCAGGAGGATCCGGAGCAACTGATCCGGGTATTCAGCCGGCATGCGCAGCACATCTGGCAGCGGGACGGCGTTGTCACACTTACGCGCCGCGATCTGTCGCCGCCCTGGTATCGCATCACACGCTCCTGGCGCCTGCCGGAAACCGCCAGCTCGGTTACCGACACGCAACGGCTGCCGATCTTTCAGCGCGGCCTGCTGGGCGAGTTGCTGTATGCGGGCAAGCCGCGCATCATCAACCATCTCGAAGTCGCCGCGGACGATCCGGCCGCCGAGCACCTCGAGGGCATGCGCTCGCTGGCGTGCGCGCCGGGCTACGACGGGGGCAAGCCCATCAACCTGGTAGTTTTGCTCCGCCGCGAGCCGGACAGCTTCACGGTTGACGACCTCGAAAATATTGTGCTCAACGCCAACCTTCTCAACCGGGCGGTGGCGAACCTGGTGGTGACCCAGGAGCTTCAGGAAGCCAATCGGGCGCTGGACCACGAGAAGGAGCAGGTCGGGCGCATGCAACGGCATTTGTTGCCGGCGCAGCTGCCCAAGATTGAAGGGTTGGAACTGGGCGCCTCGTACTGGGCCTGCAGCCGGGCGGGCGGGGATTATTACGATGTCTTCGCTTTGCCTGAGGAACAGTGGGGCCTGTTTGTGGCCGACGTGAGCGGGCACGGCACCCCCGCCGCCGTGGTCATGGCGATGATGCACACGTTGCTGCACGCTTTCCCCGGCCCGCCGCTGCCGCCCGTGCACGTGCTGGCGCACATCAACCGGCACCTGATTGCCCTGGCGCCGGAGGGAATGTTTGCGACAGCTTTATACGGCGTCTACGATCCGTATTATCGCCGTTTTCGTTATGCCAGCGCCGGACACCCGTCGCCGCGCTTGCGCAGCGGCAATGTCATCCACGCCCTGGAGGCGCCGGCGGGGCTGCCGCTCGCCATCCTGCCGGAGGATAGCTGGAGCGAGCGGGAAATTCTCCTGACGCCGGGGGACATTCTGCTGCTCTTCACCGACGGCGTCGTGGAAGGGGCCAACGCCGTCGGCGAACCTTTTGGTCTGGCGCGCCTGGACGATGCCTTCCGCCTGGGCCCCAAACGCGCCGTAGCGCTCGTGCAGCACATCGAGCGGCATTATCGCGATTTCTGCCAGGGGGCGGCGGACATGGATGATCGCACCTTGCTCGCTGCTGTGGCGGTTCCCTGAAATTAAATCAGCAGTCAGTAGCCAGTAGTCCGTAGTCAGTTGCTACACTGGGAGCCGCATGCATTTACTACTGACTGCTGGCTACTGGCTACTCACCATGTCGACTGAGATCCTTAGCTGGAACCAAACCCCGTCTGCGGAGTACCGCGGCGGAGCGCTGACCATCGGCAACTTCGATGGCGTGCACCTGGGACATGCTGCGCTCGTGGCCGAGGCGCGGCGGCAGGCCGGCGCGGTTGGAGGGCCGGCCGTGGCCATGACCTTCGATCCGCACCCACTGCAGATCCTGCGGCCGGAGGCCTTCCAGCCCGTGCTTACCACGACGGCCCGGCGTGCTGAGTTGCTGCACGGTTGCGGCATCGATCACGTCCTCATTCTGCGTACTACTGCCGAACTCCTGAAGCTCCGGGCGGCGGAGTTCTTTCAGCAAGTTATCCGCGACCGTCTCGAAGCGCGTGTGCTTGTGGAAGGACCAAACTTCGGCTTCGGCCGCAATCGCGAAGGCAACGTGCAAGTGCTGGCAGATCTCTGTCGCGCGGGCGGTCTTCGTTTTGTGCAGGTTGCACCGCTTCAGGTTGCCGGCAAACCGGTGTCCAGCAGCCGCGTTCGTGACGCTCTTGTTCGCGGCGCCGTGGCTGAAGCCGCGCTATGGATGGGACGCCCCTACCGGCTGCGCGGCGTGGTCGGCACCGGTCAAAAGCGCGGCCGGACCCTCGGCTTTCCGACGGCCAACCTGGAAAAGCTGGAGACCCTGATTCCTGGCGACGGCGTCTATGCCGGACGCGTGCAGGAGCGCGGGCAGACCTGGCCCGGGGCCGCCAACATCGGCCCCAACCCCACTTTCGGAGAGCAGGCCCGCAAGGTGGAAGCCCATCTCATTGGTTTCGCCGGCGATCTCGTGGGCCAGACCTTGGATATCGAATTCATAGAGCGCCTGCGCGACACGCGGCCGTTTGCCGGCGCAACTGAACTCGTGGAGCAACTACGCCGAGATGTTGAGCAGGCTAAAAAAGTTCTCGCAGAGCACACAGAGACCGCAGAGAAGAGTTAAGAGAAATATGTCATGGCAAAGGAAAGTGATCTGAAAGCGCGTGTCGCCCGGGTTCTGGCTGAAGAAGTGACGCCGGCATTGCAAATGGATGGCGGCGATATCGAGCTGCTTGACATCACAAACGGGGTGGCGCGCGTCCGCTTGCACGGCGCCTGCAGCGGCTGCCCGAGCACCATCATGGCGGTGATCATGGGGATTGAGCAAGAGCTGCGCCAGCGCGTGCCGGAGGTGGAGTACCTGGAGGCGGTTCCGTGAGCGAACGGAGTAGCGAGTACGCAGTACTGAGTACTCGGTACTGCGTACTCCTCGCTCCGCCAGCCGAACCCACTTCTTTCAATCGCCATCCAGCGGAAACATCGGCCGCCGGATGTGCTGGTATGCAAACCGCGCCGGATTTACCGCCGTCAAGCCGGGCGTATCGACTTCGATAATCGTGCCCGCAATCGGGGCGTACGCCGCCTTGTAGGCAATTGCCGCCTTCACGACCAGAATCCGTTGATGCTGCGGTTGAATTCCCAGGCAGGTAAGCTGACCGAGGCTGAAAGGCGGATGGCGCTGCGACGTGAGCACCAGCAAGTTGCGGTCCTGGATTTCGACCAGGGCAGTCAACCCCATGTGATTCGTCCGCTTGCCCCCGTGACGCACTTCGTACTCGGTGTAAGTGCCGTCGTGCAGCACACGCACACGACCGTGGACCTGCAGCGGTTCGCCATGCCGGCGGTCCACCTTGCCGCCGACGAGCAGATTGACTTCCTGGCCGACGCCGGCCGCGGCACAACGCTGTGCCGCTTCGGGATCGTACAGACAGACCACGGCGCTGCCGGCGCCCTGCCGCAGCAATTCCGCGAGAATGATGGCGCCGTCCGCGGCTGAGCCGCCGCCGACATTATCCCCTGTATCCACCAGCACGACCGGGGCTTTGTCTGCCACCAGCGCCCGGGCCACGGCGGTCGCCGCATCGGGTAGTTGCGCTGCGAGCAAGTGACGCATCTGCCACAACCGGTCCGCGAGCTTATCCGCCTCCCGGGCGGCCAAATTCCTGTCTCCGTCGGCGACGATAAGAATCGAAGGCCCCATCTGCGGCACATCGGCATAAGCGAAACCGGGCAACAGGCTGGCGGCGCAAATACCAGGCAGTTTCTCAAGCGCGCGCGTCGCCGCCATGAGCGATCGGAGCGGCTCGCAGGAGGTGTCATGCACCATGATGTTGACGATCATGGCCGGCTTGGCAAGCACCTGTACCGGGCTGAGTTGTCCTTTCAGCATCCGCACAAGCAAGCCGGCGGCTTGCACGCCGCGTTCCCGTTGATCGACGTGGGGACAGGTGCGGTAGGCCACGGCCGCGTCACAATGATCGATTTGCTGCTGCGACAGGTTGCCGTGCAGATCAAACGTCACCACAATCGGAAAGTCAGGACCCAGAGCGCGGCGCAAGCGAGCGAGCACTTCTCCGTCCGCGTCGGCATGGGATTCGGCGACCATGGCCCCGTGCAGCGCTAGCAGCAGGCCGGCCGGCCTTTGCCTGTGCAGCTCCGCAATCATGTACTCGGCGACTTCATCGATGACCGCGTCCGCAACCGGTCCGGACGGCGTCGCCCAGGCCATGCAGATCGGCACCGGTTCCGCGGCTTGCGCGGCGATGCCGGCCAGGAAGCCGCCGACTTCATGATGGGCCTCCCGCCATTCGTCAAGCAGCGGCGGCCCGAACGTCAGACTCTGTGCGGCAAAAGCCGCGCGGTCTGTGCGCAGCGGATTAAAAGTATTGGACTCGTGCATGAAGCCGGCCACGGCGATGCGCATGGGGACAGGTTTCCGCTACCATAAAGTGGAATAGCTTTCTACGGACGCGCCTTACAGAAGTTACCACGCACCATGCTCTTCGGCTACAACACCAACGGCTTCGCGCACCATGATTTCAGGGAAGCACTCTGCATAATCCAAGCACTGGGCTATCAGAGCGTCGCCCTTACTCTCGATTATCACGCGCTCAATCCTTTTGATAGCAACCTCGCGCAAGAGTTACCGGCTGTTCGGCACTTGCTGAAATCGCTCAAACTCCGCTGCGTGATTGAGACCGGCGCGCGCTTCCTGCTCGATCCGCGCCATAAGCATCAACCCACGTTGCTCAGCCCCCAGCCTGCCGAGCGAGGCAAACGCCTCGACTTTCTTAAGATGGCCGTGAACATCGGCCACGCACTCGAGGCCGATGCGGTCAGCTTCTGGTCCGGCACGCCTGTTGACGGCGCGTCCGACGATGTCTTGATGGAGCGGCTGGTCGAAGGCTGTCGCGAGCTCTGCGATCATGGGATGGCGAAGCATGTTCGCCTGGCGTTCGAGCCGGAACCAGGCATGTTCATCGACAACATGGTCCGCTTTGCAGAACTGCGGGCACGCGTAAACCGCCCGAATTTCGGCCTGACCATGGACATCGGCCATCTCCACTGTCAGGGCGAGACGCCCATTGCCGATTATCTCCGCCAGTGGCGCGAGCTGATCTGGAACATTCATATCGAAGACATGCGCAAAGGCGTGCACGAACATCTCATGTTCGGCGAAGGCGAAATCGACTTCGCTCCCGTGCTGCAAACGCTGCAAGAGATCGGTTACACCGGCGGCGTGCACGTGGAACTTAGCCGCCACAGTCACGACGCCGTGAACACGGCCCGGCGAGCGCTGGCGTTCTTGCGCAGTTTAGCCGCGACCCGTTAGGGGAGCGCGCACAGCCAGACAACAGTTTCCCTCCTTAGCCCGCAGCGCCAGCAAAGGTCCTTGCTGGCGCCGCGGGCTAAGGTTCTTTTGGGACGGAGCTGGACTACTGCGGCGGCGCGGAGATCGGCTCGCCGCCGAACACGACGCGGTAGTCGCCCACCAGCCAGCGGATGATCAATTCGCGGTCGATGTCGCTGAGGTTGACGACCTTCAAGGACTCTTCCACTTCCTTTTTTTTCTTGTTGTCCTCGGCCACTTCCTCGAGAAGCTTCTTTTTTAGCTGGTCTCGCTCGGCACGCCGGACATGGGCATCCGCTCCTTCCAGGTCGCGAAAGGCGGGCATGGTGTTGCGATTGCCGTAGCGTTCGGGATGGCTCGGGGCCATGACCATCAGCCGAATCCAGTCGGCATCCCCATAACCGGTGAAATCCGGAGCGGTGGCATCACCGCCCCCATTGCCTTTGTAACTGTGGCAGGAACTGCACTTGGCGTCGAAAGCACGATAGCCTTTGGCAAATGCCGACTGGTCCTCGCGGGCGGGAATATCGCCCCGCGGATGACTGCCAAGCCAGGCGGCAATCAAATCAAACTCGGCATTAAGCTCGTTCTCCTTGCTGTTCTTCTTGGCCTTGTCATGCTCCCGCCTGGCCCAGCCCGTCATGGTCTTCAGCTTGGTGCGCGCCAGGTAATGCGGATTGTCCGGATCCTTGAGCAGGCCGGCAATCCATTCACTGGCGCCGAAACCGGCCAGGTCCGAGGCGGTGGCACTGTCGTTCTTGATTTCGTTACCGTAGCTGTGGCAGCCGGCACAGTTCTGGCCGAACAGCTTCGCTCCTTGGGTCTTGGGATCGCAGCGGAGCAAGTACACCGCGCCTTCAGCCGGGATCCCCTGAGCGGCAACCTGTACGGCGCGATGGGCATATTCCTCCGACTGTACAACCAATTCCTGGAAGTCCTTATCGCCACGGTCCTTGGCGATAGCCTGATAGGTCAGGACGCCGACGCTGACGAGCAGGCCGACAATCATCACCAGTCCAACGGCATGGCCGAACTTGCGCATGCGTCCGTAACCCAGGAGGGGCAGCAACGCCAGCAGTACGCCCGCGGCAACCGGGATCACCACGGTGCCGATGATCTCCTGGGGGCCTTCAAAGTATTTCAGAAGCTGGAAAAGAAAGAGGAAGTACCACTCCGGCCGGGCCGGGTACGGCCGCGCCGGATCGGCGGGCGCATCCAGATTGGCGCCTTTGCCCTCTCTCCCGGCGTGCGCCCAGCGCTCATAGAGACTCGCCGTTTGCGCTTCGCCTCCCGCGGACGGGCTCGGCGCGTCAATTTTCTGACCGAATCCCCATAGCACCAGCCCGATCATGACGGCGAAGATCAGCATGCTGACCAGCAGATCGCGAAACGCCTGCTCCGGCCAGAACCAGCTGTCCTTGGGGCTCGGCAGCGGTTCGCCGTCCTCGCCGGGCGGCACGCCATGCGTGACGCCGTGCCGGCGAAACACCATCAAGTGCAGAATGATGAACACAATGACCAACGGCGGCAGCACCGCGGTGTGCAGTGCGTAGAAACGCGTCAACGTATGATGCCCATAGGTTGGCCCGCCGACGACGATTTTCTGGAGCTGTGGTCCGACCACCGGCTGATTGCCCGCGATATTCGTGGCGACCTGGGTGGCCCAGTAGCCTTTCTGGTCCCACGGTAGGAGATAACCGGTCAAGCTCAAGCCCAGGACCATGCCCAGCAAGCCCAGCCCCAGCCACCAATTGATTTCGCGCGGAGGCAAATGGGCGCCCGCGATCACGACCTGGAGCATGTGGACTCCCAGGAGCACCACCATGGTTTGGGAGCCGAAATGATGCAGCCCGCGGATAAACCAGCCAAAATCCATCTGGTACTGGATGAAATAGACGCTCGACCAGGCCGTGCTGTCGCCGGCGCTGTACGAGGTCATCAGCAGGACGCCCGTGATGAGCTGGATGGCAAAGACGAAGGCGAGGCAGCTGCCCCATACGTAACGCCACCTGGCGCCGCCGGGAATGCGCTCGATCAGCAGAGCGGCGACCAACTTGCGCGAGCCGCTACGATCGTCAAACCAGGTCGCCAGGCGGCCAAGCATTGCAGCTCCTTTGCAGAGGAAAGCAAAATAATCGGCAATTTCACTTTTTCAGAACCGGAATCTCTTTCCCCTGAATGAAGTTCTGATACTTGACCGCCACCAACGCATCACGCTTGCCGTCCACCAGGTGCGCTGGATCAGGGTCTTCGCTGGTCTTGATTTCCAGTTTGTCCATGCCGCGCGGCGCGGGGTTGGTCCGCTCCGTAAGCTCCTTGCGTTGGCCGTTCAGAAGAAAGGTGCCGCCATGGCAGGGACAGAGGAACAGATTCTCCTTCGCCTCAAAGTTGACCGAGCAGCCCAGGTGTGGACAGGTGGTCGTAAAAGCATCGACCTTATCGCCTTCGCCGCGCACCAGCCAGACGCGGCCGATGACATCGTTGGGGTGCAGGGTCCAGGCATCTTGGCGAATGTCGCGGATCACGACCTGATGCGGGACGCCCTTGCGCAATTCGCTCAGCCGCGCCACCGTTTGGAAATCGTTATTCGGAGCCGGCCGGTTGCGCGGATCGATCAGGTAAGCCACCGCCGGAATACCGAGCAAGACCCCAAACAGGACTCCCAGACCATGTGTGGCCCATTTCAGGAAGGAGCGGCGATGCGGCGGCGGGTTTAGGTTGTCTGGATGCATGGCTCTTCCTCGAAGGAAAAGTGCGAGATGCTCAGGAGAGAGCGCCGAGGGCGCTTGCTACAGCTTGCAGCACGCGGGCGCGGGCGTCTTCGAGCGTGCTTTCGATGATCGCGCCGGAGGCCAGACGATGGCCGCCGCCGCCGAATTGCTCGGCGATGCGTGCCACATCGACGCGGGCGCGCGAGCGGAAGCTCACCTTCACGCCGCCGCGCGGCTGCTCCATGAAGAACAGGCCCACCTCCACACCGGCAATGCTGCGCGTGTAATTGACCAGGTCCTCCGTGTCCTGCGGCGTGGCGCCGGTCGCCGCGTAATCGGCCCGGCGAACCTCGGTGTGGGCCACGCGGCCGGCGCATGCCAGTTGCAAACGCTCCAGCACCAGGCCGGTAAGTCGCAAGCGCGGCAAGGTGCTTTGCTCGAAGAGATGCTCATAAAGCACCTCGGGGCGAGCACCCGCCGTCAGCAGCTTGGCCGCAAGATGAAAAGTCGCCGCCGTGGCATTGCTGTGCCGGAACCAGCCCGTGTCCATGGCCACGGCGACGAACAGGTCGTTCGCCGCCTCGGCCGACAGCGGCACGCCCAGCGCTGCAATCGCCTCGTACACCAGCCGGCCCGTCGCCTCCGCCGTGCCGTCCACCAGACGCAGCGCCCCCAGGTCGTCCTGAGTCAGGTGATGATCAATCACCGCCTTGGCCGCCGGCAGCGTCTTCAGAAAGGAGCCGAAATTGCCCAGTTGATTCCAGGTGCCGGTGTCGAGAACGAGCACCGCCTCGGCGTTTCGCCAACGGTCGCCCGGCGGGGCGAATTGCTCGATCCGTTTTTCCGGATCGAGAAAGTCGTAGCGGGGCGGCAGCGTGCTGGCGATCACGAGCTGGACGTCCTTGCCCTGTTGACGCAGGGCTCGGCCCAGCGCCTGCATGGAGCCAATGCCGTCGCCGTCAGGTCGTACGTGGGTGGTGAGCAGGAAGCGCTGATGCCGGCGAACGAGATCGACGAACGGGCTCCAATCAAGCGGCATGAAAATCCTTTCCTGAAGGTGCGCTCTTGGCAAGACAAACATTATAATGAACCAACCCCCGGCCGGGAAGCGCCGCTGGTTCCCGGCAGTGTCTCAGTTTGTCGCCTTTCGCTCCGCGAAAGGCCGTCCTTTCGCCGAGCGAAAGGCGACAATGCGGCAAAAGCGAGACACTACCTGGGAACGAGGAGGAACCTACTGGAGATAACGCTGCTATGTACGGACTTATTCCCTTAACCTGTACGCTCTCCCTGCTCTCCTTTTCCGCGCCCGCGAGCGACTTCGCGCGCCGAGCCATCGACAACTGGCATCAATGGCGCGGCCCTCTGGCGACGGGTTTCTCGCCGCATGGCGACGCGCCGCTCCACTGGGATCAGAAGACAAACGTAAAATGGAAGACGCCGCTGCCGGGACGCGGCAGCGCCACGCCGATCGTCTGGAATGAGCAAATCTTTATCGCCACGGCGATCGATACCGGCCGCGCAGCGGATCCCAGCATGATACCCAGGCCGGATCCGAAGTTTGACAAGAAGACGCAGCCGCCGGCCACCATCCATCAATTTGTAGTGCTGTGCCTGGACCGCGCGACCGGCAAGGTTCGCTGGCAGCAAGTCGCCACCGAACAGGTGCCGCACGAAGGACATCACCCGACGCACAGCTACGCCGCCGCCTCGCCGACCACGGACGGGCGCAATCTCTACGTATCGTTCGGCTCGCGCGGCATCTACGGTTTTACGTTGGAGGGCAAGTTGCAATGGCAGCGCGACCTCGGCCGCATGAATACACGGCTGGGCTGGGGCGAAGGTATTTCGCCGGTCGTCCACGGCGACACCCTGATCATGAACTGGGACCAGGAAGCCGGCTCCTTCATCGTCGCCCTCGACGCCCGCACCGGCCAGACGCGCTGGAAGAAGGACCGCGACGAGCCGACCTCCTGGGCCACGCCGCTCGTGGTGAACTACCAGGGCCGCACTCAGGTCATCGTCAACGCCACCAACCGAGTGCGCAGCTACGATCTGGCGACCGGCGAACTCATCTGGCAATGCGGCGGCCAGACCGTCAACGCCATTCCGTCGCCGGTCGTCAAGGACAACATCGTGTACTGCATGAGCGGTTACAAAGGATCGCTTGCCTGCGCCATCCCACTCGGCGCCACGGGAGACCTCACCGACTCGGACAAGGTCCTCTGGCGGCACACACATGGCACACCGTATGTCCCGTCACCGCTTCTGGTTGGCGACCGGCTCTACTTCACCGAATCCAACAACGCGATCTTGACCTGCCTGGATATCAAAACCGGCAAAGCCGTGATCGATCAGCAGCGCTTGCCGAACTTGAAGACGATGTATGCGTCCCCGGTCTGCGCCGGCGATCGCATCTATTTCACCGATCGCAACGGCACCACGCTGGTAATCAAGAGAAGTGACACCCTGGAGGTGCTCGCCGTCAATCGCCTGGAAGACCCCATCGACGCCTCGCCCGTTATCCTTGGCAAACAGATGTATTTGCGCGGCGAAAAGTACCTCTATTGCATCGAATGATTCGCGTGCACCAGCTCGACGAGGCCTTTCTGAAGCAGATCCATCCCGCCGTCCACCGCGATTTCATCGAATGTCTGGAGGAGAAACGGCGCGAAGAGGAATACGAGGCGCGCCAATCCTAAATCATCGTTTATTCCACGTCGTATTTTCCCCCGGCAGCGGTCGATAATGCGCCGCCACGCCTTTGCGCGTCAGCACGGCAATCGTTTGCGCCAGAAAATTGTTCGCCAGCACCGCCAGCCCGAACCCGGCCATGCCCAGCAGGATCAAGGTCATCGCCAGCAGCCGAAAGGCGCGGTCGCCGGACACTTCCGGACCCACGCCTACCAGCAGCACCGCCCCGGTCAATGGAATCACGCCGGCAAGCAGTTGGAAGAGCCAAAGCTTAGGCCGGTGTGCCGTTAACTCCTCGGCGATCTTCTCGCGCAAGCCGGACGGGCTGACCCAGAAACGTGGATAAAGGATGCGCAGCACGACAACCTGGATGGCAAAATAACTGTACGTCAAGGCAATCAATCCAGAGATCGTGAAGGAGATCAGGAAGTGAACCCAAACGGTCCCGCGGATTGGGCTGGAGGCCGGGTGCATCAGGTAAATGCCGAGGGGAAAGAACACACCTCCCGGCAACCAACCCAGGCATGACAGGATAACGCCCCAGGCCGGCAAGGTCAGCGCCCGCCGCCGCGCCGCCGTCACCCAGGCGTTGTCGCAAGGCGCCAGCCGCGTCAAGGCCCGCCAGGCCCGGAAGGGCAGCACCAGCAGGCAAAACATGGTCGTCAGACAGGCGGGATAGATAAGCACATTGTAAAACGCCGCAAATGACAAAAACCGTGCCTGCTGCTGCGCATCCCAGTGCGCGACGATTTGCATCCAGTTATAGGAAACATTCACCATGCTGCCGATAAAGTGCGGCAGCAAGACACCCACCGCCAGCCAAAGAAAGGGCCGGCGCATGACAAAGCCCGTCACCCGCCCGGGCTCCGGCAACTCGCGCTCGATGCGCCGCAATTCCAGACAGCCATCCAGGGCACGGGCCAGTTCGGCG